>CAZCQC010000231.1:0-23926 GCA_964500155.1 uncultured Rikenellaceae bacterium
TATATCAGTAATAATATGATTGTATTTACATCAGACAGAAACGGAGGATTTGGCGGTTTTGACTTATGGTATTCCATATATGACGGGAATGAATGGTCAGTGCCTGTTAACTTCGGAGAGAATATAAATACTCAATATAATGAGTACAGGCCGATAATTATACCCACAGACAAAGATGGATTCCTAAACGACCTGATGATATTTTCATCTGATCGCCCCGGAGGGAAGGGAGGATATGATCTTTATTATGTCGGATTGAGCAGACGGAATTAGTCGTTTATCAATTAACAGGAAGGTCCGTCAACCATTAATTCCACAATTCCCTGGTTTAAGATTGTAAATCCTTTCCGCGTTCATTCCCAGGATCAGCTCTCTGTCGGCTTCACTTTTCGAGGCGATATAATCAATTATGATCTGCATTGTTTCCTTATACTCCGAAGCAAGTGTGCATACAGGCCAGTCAGAACCAATCATCAGGCGTGAAGGACCAAATGTATCAAATATCACATCAAGATAAGGAACTAAATCACTCTTGCTCCAACCCTTCCATGATGCCTCGGTGACCATACCCGATAATTTACAGGACACATTAGACAGCAAAGCAAGGTGCTGGATTCCCTCTTTCCATGGTGAAAGTATTTTGTCTTTTATCAACGGCTTGCCAATATGATCCAGAACAAACTGCTGATCCGGAAATTGTTTAACCAGGTTTACTGTATAAGGTATATGCCTTGGGAATATCAGTATTTCGTAAACAAGGTTAAATTTTCTGAGCAGGCGGATCCCTCTTAAGAAACTATCTTTCAGCATGAACTTATCATCAGGTTCGTCCTGAAGAACATGTCTTACTGCCACCAGTTTTGGATCTGAGGCAAATTCTGCAATTTGACCTTCTGCTTCTTCTGAACAAAGATCGATCCAGCCAACAACTCCCTTAATAAAATCATATTCCCCTGCAAGTATTAAAAGCCACCTGGTCTCTTCCAGGTTTTGCCTTGCCTGAACTGCAATGGATCCGTCAAAGTTTACCTGTTTTAAGTGCCTCAGCAGATCACCCGGCAGAAAATCTCTTCTTAAAACCATCATGGAACCTGATATCCAGGAATATTCAACCGGATTATACTTCCAGAAATGCTGATGAGCATCAATTCTCATAACTAGTTAAACTTCATAAGAATTTTAAGATGGTTTTCAGGTTCTTTCTCAAGCATTTCAAACCCCTGCTGTATATCTGACGGATCAATAATATCTGTAACCAAAGCATCAGGTTTAAGAGTCCCCTTCTCTAGATTCAGGATGGTTTCAGCAAATTCACCATGCGACACTCTCGAAGACACTATTGTAGCTTCCTTCCATATCAATTCCTTCATCAGAAGAGGGACAGGCTCATCACCAAGCCCAAGGACTGCAACTCTTCCTGCTCCGCGTATGCTTTGAATGCATCCCCGGACAGGATTTACAACTCCCGGGATTTCAGAGAAATGACCCACGGCTTCAAAAGCAATATCGACTCCCTTGCCATTGGTTATCACTTTAATACGTTCATCGGGCTTTTCATTCCTGACATTAATAGTAAATATATCCGGAAAATGTTTTTTTGCAAGGTCGAGCCTCTTGTCTAGAATATCCACCATGATCACCGTATTCCTGGTTTTTGTCCTTACTGCCTGAAGAATACTCTGACCGACTTTCCCCGCACCCCAGATCACAATTGTATCTTCCGGCTGAACCTTTGCCCTGCTGCAGGCATGAAATCCGATAGACAGGATTTCAACCAGGGCTGCATGATGAGATGGAACTGACGGATCGATTTTATACAACATATTTTCAGGCACATTTATAAATTCTGCAAATCCTCCGTTCATATCCACACCGAGCAATTTCAATGAAGTGCATGCAGGATAATGTTTCAGCTGACAGGCTGGACACTTCCCGCACCAGATTATAGGGTCAACAGCCACCAGGTCACCTTCATTAAATTCCTTAACCATGTGTCCGGTCCTGGTTATGATTCCGGCAAACTCATGTCCCGGTATAAAAGGGATTGGGGACCTGGGATGAAATTCCCCTTTGAATATATGCTGATCGCTGCCGCAAATTCCGGCATAGGTTACTTTGATCAATACTTCATTATCAGCTATTTCAGGCTGCCCGACCTGCTTCCATTTAAAGCTGCCATATTTTTCAAGTACTGCTGCATTCATAAACTTCATTCCCGAAAGTATTAATAGGTTTATATTAAATTGCCATAATTCATTATACAAAAGGGTACTCTTTATCAATCAGTCCCTGCTCCTTCATGACATTGAAGAGTTCTGATGGCACATCATTCTGAACTTCCCCGACATTCCTTTTTACATGATCCGGGTTGGATGTATTGAGAGCAACAGCAGCTACGGCAGGATGACTCATCCCAAAACGGATACAGGCATGAGAAGGACTTACAGAGAAACTATCACAGATCTCAAAAAAGGAATCCCGCCATTTAAATAATTTGATGTGCCCGGTATCTTCTCTACTCACCAGACGGTAGTTAAAATAGTTACCACCGGTAAGAAATCCGGCGTTGAAGACTGCCGAGTTAATAATTGTCACCCCTTTTGCATGAAGTTCGCTCATAAATGAAACTAGTTCCCCGGGATGACTGAACAGTGTCAGGCTGTTTGCAAACATTGCCCAATCGAGATCGATATTTTTTGATATCTCCCGTATTATTTTCCAGTCTTTTGCACCCACTCCTATTAATATTGAACCATCTGATTTTTTAAGTTCAAACAGGGAATTATATGCCTCCAGAATATCGTTATACAATTTCTCCCTTAGTCCTGAATCGTTACCGGCAGCTGCCAGATATTCATCTGGGTCGTGCACTGAAAGCAATCCGGGACGATACTTTTTCCCCAGCAGGTGATTACCCTGCTCCCAGCAAGAGATTATTCCCGCTGCGCTAATGGCCTGTTTTGCATCATGATGAATGTCCATCCAGACTCCCTTTTCAAAACAGGGTTCTTCAGTGGTAAGTTCTGTCCTTAGCCATCCCAGCTTATTGCTTATGATTATCCTGCCTGGATCGGCATCGAGTAAAGAGAGCAATCTGCCCAGTTCTTCAAGGGCCAGACCTGCCCCATATTTTCCTGCCGAATCAAATACAACCGGACCATCTGATGATTTCAGGCACTCTCTTACAATTGATAATTTAGTGTCCTTATCCAATGCACGGTAAAGATTACCAAGGGCGCTTGTTCCAAAAATGATGGACGGAATCTTTATGCCTGTATTTCTTATTTCAATATATTTCATTTTGCATCAGGCCATTCAACAGGCTACAATATTTTTAAGGTATTATCAAATGCTTACAGTAACCAATCACTTCCTGAAGGATTCACTTCTTACAGTTACATAATCGAGCATCTTCATATTCACTTCGACTCCGATTCCCGGTTTTACAGGCACATCCATCGTTCCATCAGGATTAACAACGAACTCAGGTTCAACAATATCCTGTTTGTAATACCGCTTGCTTCCCGAGATATCCCCCGGTAGGGTAAAATTAGGCAGGGAGGCAAGAGCAACATTCCCGGCACGTCCTATCCCCGACTCAAGCATTCCTCCGTGCCAAACAGGAATATTCTTCGAGGCGCAGTAATCATGTATCAGCTTCGACTCGGTAAATCCTCCTACTCGTCCGGGCTTTATGTTGATCACCCTGCAGCTGTCGAGTTCGATGGCTGCTCTTGTATCATCAAGCGAATGAATACTTTCATCGAGACAGATTGGTGTCTTCAGCACATGCTGAAGTTTTGAGTGATCATAAATATCTTCATAACCCAGTGGCTGTTCAATCAGAATCAGATTATAATCATCCATCCTTTTAAACAGGTTCAGGTCATTAAGAGTATAGGCTGAATTTGCATCAACCTGCAGAAGGAGATCGGGGAATTCCTTCCTGAGAGCCTCAACAAACTGAATATCAAAGCACGGAGAGATCTTGATCTTAATTCTTTTATATCCTTCGTCAAGGTATCCCTCAACTTTCTTAATTAGCTTTGCCGGCGATTCCTGAATTCCAATACTGACGCCGACCGGGACTTTTTCCCTGACTCCGCCCAGCATTTTTGAAAGAGATACACCCTTTGTCTTGGCAAAAGCATCCCATAAGGCTGCCTCAAGGCCTGCCTTTGCCATCATATGCCCGCGAACCTTCGAATAACCTGAAATTGCTTCGTCAATTCCCGTCAGATCTTTACCCAGAACCGAAGGGATAAGAAAATCCTTCAGTATATGCCATGCAGTTGGAACTGTTTCATACGAGTAAAAGGGAGTCCCTTCAGCCACACTTTCACCCCAGCCTTTACTTCCGTCCGCATCGACGCTGACTATTATATGTTCCTCATCATATTCTGTACCCATAGATGTTACAAACGGACTAACCAGATCCATTTTAATATGGCGAAGCTCTATCCTTTCAATTATCATGATTATTTTTCTTTTTGCTTTTGTTTTTAAAAATAATTAAACTTAAAGCATAAACCCTTTTATTTTTCAGAATCATTAAAAAGTTTTAATTCTTTTTTTATGCCCATGAGCCAGGGAACCCGTGTTCATCAGAAGTTCGCTGCCAGGTAGATGAACGAAGGAGGTTGGACGGCAAGGATCGAAACAGTGCAATAGTTATTACTTTATAATAATTTTCCTGAAATAAGTCCTTAAAGAAGTCTCGATCTGTAAAAAATAGATTCCTTTATGTAGTTGTCTTACATCAAGTTCACAAAATTTGGAATTTGTTTTTATAATTGCTGCTAAACGACCAAAAATATCCAAAATCCTTATTGATTTTATCTCAAATTCTGCGCTTATTGTCAGGAAATCTTCTGCAGGATTAGGATAAACATTCAAATACTCCCCCGGGTCAGGAGATCCTGCCGATGTAATAAGATCAGCTGTCGCTATCCAGTTTAACGGATCATTATTATCCAGGCCAGGATCGATCAACTTAATGTAATAACCGTTTCCGTCAGCATCAGGCCAGGGCAATGTATCATAATAGCAAACATTGTCAATTATATTACCGAAAGCATCAGCCAGAATAAGATTTTCATTTTTGTCTGATAAATTCCTTGTAAATTGTCCGAATGGAGGGAAACCATATCTTGTTCTGAATATCTGATAGTTACCCGCCAGTATTACTGAAGAGAAAGGTTCGATTGACGAATTTGAAGGAAACTGGAAAACAAATCCTGTTCCTGCAAAATAGATACCTTTAAGATCCACTATCTGATCTCCACTATTAGTAATTTCGAGGTATTCCATCTTATCTTCATCAGGATATTCTATCGAACCGGCAGGATGGTACATTATCTTAGTTATAACCAGCGGTGGCAGATCAACATTCTGGCACCCACCGTATGAACCAAGATTGGAAGTTATCCAAGGAATACGGATTGTAAGCCAGGTTTTAATAGCATTTATGTGCTGCTGATGGTTCCCGGTCTTTACCCAGCGTTCATTATCTCTGCTTACTCCTTCAGCGATAAAAGCTACCGTCTTATCAATAAAGGCACTGATTACTTCCGGATTAAAAGGCTGTCCAGGCTGTATAAGTTCATTCCATCTTTTTGCCAGGTAACATCTGAAATCGTCGTTAAGGATCAGATCTCTCCAGAACCTGGCCCCTTCATTGTCGCCGTCTGATAGTTGCCAGACATTTGCCTTGCTCCTGTCTAATCCCCAGAAGAACAAATCGTTGCCGAATGTAAGATCGTTATCCCAAATTGGGCCTGCCCTCAGCTTCCCGTTCCTGTCCTTATGAAAATAAGTACTATACTGGTATGCATCGGCATTAGAACCAAGTTCACTTATGATAATGTAGTCAATAAATGACGGGATGTCGATGACTGAAGGGAATCCACCGGAAATCGAAACATCCTGATTAATTGCTGTTACCTCAAGATCTTTAAATTGTGAATGTATATATTGATCCTGATATACTGTAACATTTTCAGGTTTAGGAAGCTCATGTATAAATTCAACGTTATCTCCCGACCAGCTTTTCATGTTCCAGGCTACCGGATCACCTCCTGTGGTTTTGTCAGCTTTTGTGATATATCCCCCTGTAATGTCTGGTATCTGATTATCATTTATACTGATCTTTGTAATGTCAACCCTGTTGTCGTCAGCTTTGATTTTTTCCTGGAGCAGATAAAGACCCTTATACTCTCCATTAATAATCAATTCACAGTATTCTGTTCTAGAAGCATATTCCCCTATTTGTCTTGAGAAATTGTAACACAGATAATCACGTATAAGGGCCGGATCGAATACCATCCCATTCAATATCCAGTCGTTTTCTTCCGGCATTTTCAGCAGACTGACATTATTATTTGTAACATTATCAGCCATCCTGGTTGTAAATCCGTAATTTTTTTTATTGGTGACTTGTGATGATGATCCCCTGATTTCGATATCAATTCTTCCGTTGTAATTGAGGAAAAGCGGATTATTCTGATCAGTCAGATAGTTTCTCTGTCCGGGTCCACGGTAAATTATTTTCAATGATGCCAGAACCCTCGGATTATCAACAATAGAAGCGCCTCCGTCAGTATTGATTATAAAAACTGGCAGGTTGCTATCAGTAATGGTCTGTGCACTGGCGTTTATGTTGAGTCCCAGCGAAAAGTAAAAAATATATATTAAAAGTCTTTTCAAAAGCTTTGAATAATTGTCAAAAATAGTATTCTGCATAACCCAGTTTGCGGGCACCATCAGAATAACGAAAGGAATCAGATGCTTCGTATCAGGCAATGAATTTAAAAAGCCTGATAAGCTCCGATATAAATAAAAGTTTAATCTCTTAAAAATAATCTTATTCCGGTTTGTTTTTTGCCTTATTCAATGCATCATTTACTGCTGCCCTGAAAATATTATATGACCAGGTAGCTCCGGATACTGCATCCAGTTTATCTATATTCTGGATCTCGATAAGCTTTTTTGGATAAGACTGGACTCCTTTCCAGTCATTTCTGCATTGCTCAATGTACAGATCATTGTCCTTGAAATGCTTTGCATAGGAGCTGTCGAAAGGCTCATGAAGAACTGAGTCCCGGATAATAAAATCAATGCCGGTAAACTGATCCTCCTTCAGTGAAAAAGATATAATTCCCCAGTAAGGCTCATCAGTATAGGTAGACTGTGACGTTCCAGAATATTTCCCATCCTGGTATTTTATTAAAGTATCCTGTTCAATTTTTGAAGAAGTATTTATGCTACCTCCAATGTGAAATGAAAGTGTACCGGCCGCAACCAGAACTACAGCAGCTGCAACAATTACCCCTTTTATTTTCATATTCTGAAGATTATTTCCCGAAAAGATATCAAATTCCGGATGATATCAATCATTATTTTCTTTTAAATTATTCCGCATTAACCTATTGACTTTGGAAAAGGGAAAGAGTATTTTTATATTATGAACCTTACATAACCTGATCTCTCCATCATTACTTAAAAAAGTCAAACTATATGGAAAACCTGTTTCACAGTCAGACTATCTGGGGAATTCTGATACGTTCTGCATTGAATCTTATTTCCCTCCTGATCCTTATACGGATCCTCTATTTCAGATACTCCAAAAAGGAGAAGTTCATGTTCACTTTTTTCCTTATCGGTATAATTGTTTTCTTCATTTGCGCACTGCTTAAGGACATTGGGATGGGGCTTGGATTGGGATTCGGACTGTTTGCAATCTTCTCCATCCTGAGGTTCAGGACAAGGAATTTCAGTGTGAAGGATATGGCATATATTTTCACAACGATAGGAATTTCTGTGATTAATTCCATGAGTATGCAGGAGGTCCCCATTTTTGGATATTTAATAATAAATGTCATAATTATCATTTCAGTATTTATCCTTGAAGAGCATCTGAAGAAAAACAGCTTCAGCAAATATTCTGTATCCTATGATAATCTTGATTTGTTAAAACCCGGAAGCAACAACAAACTTATAAAGGACCTGTCATCCAGGACAGGGCACACAATTCTGAGAGTCAAGGTCCGCAATCTGGACCTTAAGAAGGATGTGGCACAGCTCGATGTTTACTACAAGGATTAATATTATTTTAATTTTCTTTCTTTAACTTGTCACGTTAAATTTCAAGATCAATCATATGAAGGTCAGTCTATCTGCTATTATTGCTGTCGTAATTATCATCCTGTCGGGATGTAAGACAAGTCAGCCCAAAATACAAAGAACTGCAGGGTATAATTTCAATTCCCCTGATGCAGCCATCGCCCTGACTGATATATTGCATGAGATATCCGGAATTACGTTTCTTGATTCAAATACCCTGGTATGTGTGCAGGACGAGAATGGTATTCTCTTCTTTTATGACATTACAAAAAGAAAGATCATCAGCCAGAAGAATTTTTCCGGGAAGGGTGATTTTGAGGGAATAGCACGGGCAGAAGATACAATTTACGTGCTCAGGAGCGATGGGATCCTTTATGAAATAGCTGATTTTAAATCAGATAATCCAATTGTTACATCCTTCAACACAGATATCCCCTCGAAAGACAATGAAGGTTTATGCTATGATAATAAATCAAACAGGCTGCTTATAGCATGCAAGGAGAAAACGGGAAAGGGGGATCTTTCAAAAGACAACAGGTATATCTTTGGATTTGACCTTTCATCGAAAAAGCTGATTGGCGAGCCTGTTCTTACCTTTGATGTTGACTGGCTCAAGGAATATGCAAAAGCCAACAATATTAAGCTCCCCCTCAAGAATACAAAGAAGGGACTGGCTGTCGAGCCTGACCTGAAATTCCATGCCTCAGGAATCGCAATTCATCCCCTGACAGGTAAAATCTATCTTTTATCGGCAGATGATCACCTGTTATTCATATTTGACAACGCCGGAATTGTCGGGCAGATTATCAGGCTTAATCCTACACAGTTATATCAGCCTGAAGGAATAACATTCCTTGAAAACGGTGACTTGCTGATTTCAACCGAAGGCGCCGGAAAAGGGCCAGCAGGGCTGATAAGATTCAACTATAAACCGGAATAACCCCTAAATCCCCCAAAGGGGACTTAATATTCTCCCGCTTCTTAGCCCCCACATGGGGGGGTTGGGGGGTCAATACCCCCAGCTTTTCATCACTTTCAGGTCTTCCTCAATGCATTCCATTGGGGTTTTTCCCTGATATGACTCCTGTTCTATGATATAGACTTTAGTGCCTCCGATTTTTGTGGCTAGATCAATGACCTCTTTAGCATTTACAATTCCCTTACCAATTATAGTGCTGACATATTTCTCATTTCCTTCAGAAGCAACTATTTCATCCTTGACATGTATGTTTTCAAATCTTCCCGGGTACTGTTTCACAACATCCAGGGCTACTGCGCCACCATTATATAAATTACCCATATCGAGCTGTACAACTACCAGATCCGGATCCATACTCTTCATCATGATGTCGAACAGCTTTTCGTTGTTCAGCTTTTCGCTGAATTCGAAGTCGTGGTTATGATATCCGAACTTCATTCCCTGCTTTTTGCAAAGCTCACCGCATTTATTAAATATATCCATGTAATGTTTAAAGTCGTCATATGTCTTTCTCATGCTGTTATCCATGGAAGGACTGACAACATACTTCTGCTGAAGGACAGCGGCATCCTCAATAGTATATTTCCAGCTGTCGGAAAAGTCTTTTTTAGTCTCATCCCAGTGCTGTCTGCCCATGACAGTATGACCGCTTATCATTTTAAGTCCAAGTCCATCAAGAACTTTTTTAAACTCAGCCGGAGCATACCCATAGAATTTTCTGTTGACATAATTGGCATGTTCAACATACTTGTATCCCATTTTGGCAACCTGTGTCAGTGATCCAAGCGGATCTTTTGTCATTTCGTCGCGTACTGAATATAACTGCACTCCGATAATACCTTTCCGTTTTTTGGCAGCAAAAACTGATTCCGGGAAAATAGCAGCTGCGGCAAGAGCTGTGGCTCCCGATTTAATAAATGTCCTGCGTGAAGTTTTCATTAATATGTGTCGATTATGGTTTGCAATAAAATTAATAAAAAATCCTGCTCTTGCAGGATTTCATAAGTATTCTTTAATCCGTTTCCAGTATAGCTCAGTCATTGGCCCGGACCCGTTCCATGATTTGGCTATCTTTTCAAGATTATATGGTCCGTAACGTGCAGCAAAATATAGAAATACTTTTTCTGATAATTCAGGATCATACATATCTGAGAGAGCAAAATTATTTCCTGTCCTTCTGTTATATTCATCTATTCTTACCTGGCGTATCTGAAATATTCCGACAGCATTTTCAAATTCATTGTAGGCTAATGGGTTCCCCATTGTTTCAACCATGGCTGTCGCGTACATCAGGTCAGTAAAAGCAAGGATGCCAGGGTATTCATAAATAGTAAATGAATTGGCTTCGGGAGCAGCAACCCTGAAACTCAGTAGAAGGAAAGAAACAATGAAAATGGGCTTTCTTAATCTGGAAATTCCTTCTGACACTGGTTCTTTAAAGCCTGTTATAACTGAAAGTTTCGGAGGCTTGCCTCTTTCTGACAACGCTTTCACAGGGTCATATGTATTTAAATACTTTTTCAAAAATTTCCGGCATTTGTAATCCAATAATAGTCTGATCCCTAAAATATTTCTGGAAAAGTATCTATGCAAAATTTAGTCATTTTTCTGCAATTAATGACCACCATTAGTGATTTAGTTATTAACAATTCAGTTCTAGAGTTACTTTTCCCTGACACCCTTGTCAGATGTATTAGTAACAATTATGAAAGCAGATTGTTTACAGTTTCCAGCCTTCACGGTATTCAGAATGAAGGAACTGATCGGCTTCAGGCATATTTGTGAAGCTGTATTTGGCCGGATCCCAGGTC
Source organism: uncultured Rikenellaceae bacterium (assembly GCA_964500155.1). Classification (GTDB taxonomy): domain Bacteria; phylum Bacteroidota; class Bacteroidia; order Bacteroidales; family VadinHA17; genus LD21. The sequence continues at coordinate 10,912 of CAZCQC010000231.1, forward strand.
ATAACTTCCCCTCCAAGCTTTTCCTTTATCTCATTGCGCAATGCTATATTCCCCAGAAGAACAGTCTCTGTAAGAGGTCCGGCCCATTCAAAATCAGACCCCGCCGGAATTCCTCCCTTGCAGGCAATGATCCATTCTTCTTCATGTCCGGGCGATGAGGGGATATAAGGAGTCGGAGCATTGTATGTATCACGGAGTAAGGCCGGAAGTATCCTGTCATTAAGTATCTTGCCTTTATCCCCCACATACAGAGTTCCTCCCTCCCCCATTTTCATTCCGGGATCGAGATCAGGGATCAGAAGAGGCCGTAAGCCGCCGTCGTACCATGTAAGGCTGACAGGAGGCATTCCTTCGCGTTCAGGGAACTCATATTTTACTATTGATCCTGAAGGATATGTCTCTTTGTTTACAAGTGTTGAAACAGCCTGAACTGACAACGGATATTTTAATTTCAATGCACGGAATATCGGATCAAGCGAATGACAACCAATGTCCCCAAGGGCTCCAGTTCCGAAGTCCCACCAGCCCCTCCATTTAAACGGATGATATGCAGGATGGTATGGGCGCATTGGAGCTGGTCCGATAAACAGATCCCAATCCAGGTAATCAGGGGTTGAAGGTGTTTCTAAAGGACGTGATACTCCCTGAGGCCAGTAAATCCTGAACAAACCATTATTTGGCCGGTCGGTCCATACATGAACCTCTCTGACAGGACCAATAACACCGTCCCAGATCATCTCCCTCAGTCGTCTTGGTCCATCAGCAGCCTGTCCCTGATTGCCCATTTGTGTTGCAACTTTGAATTCTTTGGCAGCTTTTGCAAGTGTTCTTGCTTCATACACAGTATGTGTCAGCGGTTTCTGGGTAAAGACATGCTTCCCACGCTTCATAGCCTCCATGCTTATAACTGCATGTGTGTGATCGGAAGTTGCTACAATAACGGCATCTATATCTTTTTGCTGATCGAGCATTAAACGGTAATCCTTGTATTGCTTTGCTGAAGGGTAGTTTTCAAAAACCTTCAGAACCTCGCCGCTCCAGTCGACATCACAAAGCGCAACAATGTTTTCAGTTTTAGCAACATTAGCAAGATTGTTTCTTCCCATTCCTCCGATCCCGACACCGGCAATGTTTAGTTTGTCACTGGGTGCAATATGCCCGAGTCCTGCTATAGCATGGCGGGGTACAATTGTAAATCCTGCAATAGTAATTGCTGAGGCGCCGAGGAAGCCACGGCGGCTGATGGTTTTAGAGGGGATTTTATTCATTTTATAATAGTTTGAGGTTATCGTTTATTATTACCGAATGGGCTGAAAACAATGTGTATATAAATTTACGGGATAATAAATTGATTTTCTATATTGCAGACCATAATTCCAACTATTATGCCAAAAAGGGAAGATATTAAGAAGGTTCTTATCATTGGTTCGGGACCAATAATCATCGGACAGGCCTGTGAGTTTGACTATTCGGGTACACAAGCCTGCAAAGCTCTGAGGTCCCTGGGTTATAAAATAGTCCTTGTGAACTCTAACCCGGCAACGATCATGACAGATCCCGGAATCGCTGATGCCACATATATAGAACCGCTGAATGAATATGCACTTACCGAGATAATTAAAAAGGAGAGGCCTGATGCTCTGCTTCCAAACCTGGGGGGACAGACAGGATTAAACCTCTCTTCATTGCTGGCAAAAAAAGGCGTACTGAAAGAGTACAATGTTGAGGTTATCGGTGTAAATATCGATGCAATTGAAAGAGGAGAGGACAGGACAGCTTTTAAAGAGACCATGACCCGGCTTGGAATCGATATGCCGGAAAGCAAGGCTGTAAACAATGTTGAAGATGCAGAAAAGGTTGCAGCCGAACTTGGTTATCCTGTTGTGATACGTCCTGCATATACTATGGGCGGTACAGGTGGCGGACTAGTGTACAACGTTGAAGAATTACGGACAATAGCGAGCAGGGGATTATCTGCGAGTATTGTTAACCAGGTGCTTATCGAAGAATCAGTCCTGGGTTGGGAAGAACTTGAACTTGAGGTCGTGAGGGACGCCAAAAACCAGATGATAACAGTATGTTTTATTGAGAATGTTGATGCCATGGGGGTTCATACCGGCGACTCATTCTGCACTGCTCCGATGCTTACAATAAGTCCTGAACTTCAGAAGAGACTTCAAAAATATTCCTATGATATTGTCGAAGCCATTGAAGTGATAGGCGGAACAAATGTGCAGTTTGCCCATGATCCTGTAACAGACAGAGTTGTTGTGATCGAGATCAACCCCAGGACCTCCCGCTCATCTGCACTAGCCTCAAAAGCAACAGGGTTTCCGATAGCATTTATTTCATCTCTTCTTGCAGGAGGTCTGACACTTGATGAAATCCCTTACTGGCGTGATGGGACTCTTGATAAATACACCCCTTCAGGCGACTATGTGGTTGTAAAATTCGCCCGCTGGGCATTTGAGAAATTCGAGGGACTCGAAGACAAACTTGGCACCCAGATGCAGGCTGTTGGTGAAGTGATGAGCATCGGAAAAACCTATAAGGAGGCACTGCAAAAAGCCATCCGATCACTTGAGATCGGGCGTTACGGGCTGGGATTCGCAAAGGATTTTAATAAAAAGCCTCTCGATGAACTGATGAATATGCTGAACAACCCGTCAAGCGAAAGGCAGTTCATAATGTATGAAGCTTTGCGGAAAGGAGCAGACATAGAGGAACTTCAACGGAAAACACATATCAAATCATGGTTTATCCTTCAGATGAAAGAACTTGTTGAGCTGGAGGAAAAGATCCTCGGATACAAAGGTATGATGCTGCCAAATGAACTGCTTATCATGGCAAAAAAGGATGGATTTGCCGACAGGTATCTTTCCATATTACTGGGAATAAACGAAAAAGTGATACGGGCAAAACGAATTTCTCTCAGCCTTTCCGAAGCATGGGAACCGGTACCGGTCAGCGGTGTTTTGGATGCTGCTTACTACTTTTCGACTTATAATGCTCCCGATAAGGTTGAAGTCAGCAACAGGAAGAAGATTATGGTACTCGGGGGCGGACCAAACAGGATAGGACAGGGCATCGAGTTTGATTATTGCTGTGTTCATGCTGCATTTGCAATAAGGGACGCAGGATATGAGTCAATAATGGTAAACTGCAATCCGGAGACGGTCTCAACAGATTATGATACATCGGACAAGCTCTATTTTGAACCGCTAACTGCAGAGGATGTTTTAAGCATTTACGAAAAGGAAAAACCGGAAGGGGTTATTGTTCAGTTTGGAGGACAGACACCATTAAACCTGGCAAAAGAGCTCGCTGAAGCCGGAGTAAAGATACTTGGCACCACCCCGGAAACCATCGATCTTGCAGAGGACCGTGACCGCTTCAGGCAGGTCATAAACAAGCTGGGCATCCCTCAGCCCGAATCAGGAATGGCCAGCAATATGGAACAGGCTCTGAAAATCTCAGAACGGATAGGTTATCCTCTAATGATAAGACCATCCTACGTACTTGGTGGAAGGGCAATGAAAATAATCCTCGACGAAGAGATGCTTGCTGAATACGTTGCAAAAGCTGTCGGAGTTTCGCCCGACAGACCATTGCTCCTTGACAAGTTTCTTGAAGATGCCATTGAATCGGAGGCTGATGCAATCTCCGATGGATTAGATGCATTTGTACCTGCTGTAATGCAGCACATCGAGTATGCAGGTATCCATTCCGGTGACTCAGCTTGCGTTATTCCACCTGTGGTGATCCCGAAAGAACATAAAAAGACAATTTATGATTATACCCGTAAAATCGCGATGGAACTTAAGGTTGTCGGGCTCCTGAATATCCAGTACGCTATTTTTGAAGATACAGTTTATATTCTCGAGGCCAATCCAAGAGCCTCCCGGACGGTACCCCTGGTTTCAAAGGTATGTAACATAAAGATGGCGCGCATTGCAACCCAGATATTGCTTGGAAAGAAGTTGTCTGATTTCGACCTGAAGAAAAGAACCATAAAGCATTATGGAGTTAAGGAAGCTGTTTTTCCATTCAATATGTTTCCCGCAATTGATCCGCTGCTGGGTCCTGAAATGAGATCCACTGGTGAAGTCCTGGGTATGGCTGATTCTTATGGCATGGCATTTTTCAAGTCTCAGGAAGCAACACTATCATCCCTTCCAATTAAAGGAACGGTTTTAATCACAATAGCTGACCGCGACAAAAACCGGATTCTTCCCGCTGCAAAAAACTTCAGAGATATGGGATTCACAATTTTATCGACAGGAGGTACGAGGCAATTTCTTTTTGATAATGGAATTCCTGCTGAACTTATTCTTAAGGTCCATCAGGGAAGGCCTAATATTGTTGATGCGATTAAGAATAAGGAAATCGATCTCGTGGTAAATACACCGGCTGGCCGTCTCAGTGAGTATGATGATTCCTATATCAGAAAAAACGCTATCAAATATAAAGTTCCCTACATAACGACAACCTCAGCGGCATTTTCAGCAACTGAAGGTATAAAGGAAAGGCAGAACGGGGAATATAAAGTAAAGTCGATCCAGGAATATCATTCGGAGATCGAAGAATGAAAGGAAAGAAGCCCTTATCTGCGATTCGCGGCAGCAGTGCTTTTTAACCTGAATCAATCAGTTTAATTTGCGGGAAACAATTTTATTCTCCCGCTGATCATACAGATCTTCTCAGACCAGGAGAAGGTGAATTATTTCAGAACTTAAGTTTCTTTTTAAGCTCAGTTATTTCTTTTTCCAATCCTGTGATGAAATCGACCTTCTTGGATATTTCTCTCTCTCTTTCTGACACATCCTTATCAAGATCATCCACTTTCTTATCCAGGACTTCGATCTTGCCGTTAAGCCTGACTATATCATCTTTTAATTTCGATATCTCACGGTTCAGCTGGATCTTTTCATCTTCAAGTTTCTTAATAATGGGGGTATAGATCGACTTTGCATAGTACCAGGCAGTCAGATATCCGATCAATCCGGCCACAAGTAGCAGGATAACTATTAGAACAACCGAAGCTGCAACGGACATGACCTGAAGTATTATCAATGAATTCATTGTCTTATTTTTTTATAGAGATTACCGTTCTTCTGTTTTTTGCCCGTTCATCATCAGTGATATAACCGGCAATGGGTTCTTCTTCTCCTTTTGAAGATACAATCATTCTTGATGCCGGAAATCCTTTGCCTTCAAGAAATTTCTGAGCTGCCCTGGCTCTTTCCAACCCAAGGGCCTGGTTATATTCCGGTGTGCCGACAAGATCAGTATGACCGGTAACCAGAAGCATAGAACCAGGGTATTTATCAAGCCAGTTTTTAAATTCAGCCAGGCTTGTATCCGTCTGAGGATCAGTAGTCAATACTGCTTTGTCGAAGCCATGCCAGAGAACCAGGTCTTTTGGCATCAGTGAATGGATTTTAGCAAGTGAATCTGCCACATTATTTGAGACTTCAGGCAGTGTCGTTGCAGGAACAGTTCTTTTCAGTGCCGGCTTAAGAAAATCTACAAAGAGCCAGGTTGAGAAGAACGCCCAAATTACAAATACAATGGAACCGATTGTAAGAATTCTCATTTCCCCGCTTGTTAGTTTTCAGATCAGGTTATAATCTTTACAAGTTAGTAAATTCAGGAAAATTCCGGCAAAAAATCTTATAAATATTTTCAATCCTTAAAAAGAATCTCTTTCTTAAAATCCAGAAAGAGTTTTTCCTCATCTTCCCCTTTTTTGATCCCGGTTAAAAGCAGTTCTATCAGACTGGCAATTGTTTTATCGCTGAATCCAGCCTCTATTGCAAAACGTTTTAATAGTTTTCTCTCACCCTCACTTACTACTTCATCGGCAAGGATCATTTCGGCAACATTGTACAGGTGCTCAAACTTTTCATGGAGGAGATAGGGAGGATTATAATTATTCCTCGACTCATGCTCAATGAATTTGTCAATTTCAGGATCGGTAAGACCGAATTTCCTGCCCTCCTTGTGAAGGAGTTCAAGCTCGCCGGCATTTATTTTACCATCAGCTTTTGAGACCTGAACGAGATGCAGATAATGTTCCTTGCTGATCCTCTTGCCATTATCCATTATGAAATCTGAAAAATTCATATTTTAGAAATTTAATATCGGTAACTACTTTTCTAATTCAAATATATCACGTAAAATTTAAATCTTACATAATTACAGTTAAACAAATATTTAATTAAGTTGTTTCAGTCTTTCCTTCCAGAAATCATTAAAACTGCCGGCCGGATCTTCACATAGCCAGACTGTAGTACCCAATTCTCTTGCATCAGGATTTTCAATGCTTCCTATTTTCGTAATTTTCCTGAAAACCTGTTTTACATCCTCTCCCATTTCATCATTTATATAGACAAGTGTAGTAATATCCGGAACAAATCTTTCAGGTATCCAGTACCTGAAACTTTCACTGAAACAAATAGCTTCAGGCAATCCGTATTTCTTGCCAATTACAGTTATCGCACCGGCCTGTCCGTAGTTTTCACAATAAATAAAGGCGGATCTTTTATCGGTAACCTCCTGCCAGGCTTTATCGGCAATCCTTGTAAGTTCCTCCCATCCAAGCATATCAGCATAATCCTGCGGCAAAGAGTGGATTGAGTTATCTTCAAACCGGCAAACAAAATCCAATCCGTATTTAGTTCCGATATTGCTGAAGTAGTCTACAAGCTTTTCTGTTTTAAACACTGGAATCCCGATCGGTATCATTGGTAATGTGAGTCCAATTATCAACAGGATCAGCAATACCCTTGACCAGGTTTTTCTGAGCAAGTTTTCCCACCACACTGCTCCTGCCGCGATAAGGAACGGGAATACTCCCTGGGTGTAATAACTCTTTCCCTGCAACAACATAAGTGTCAGGATTACACTTATTACCACCAGTCCTAGAAATCTGAATTTCCAGCCATTCTTATTAATAAAAAGATATAACATCCCAACAATGGTAAGAATGGAGGCGGCACCAGGAATAACTACCTGTTCAATTAAAAATGCCGACCTGTCGACGTTAACAAGCTGTGTACGCTGAAGTTCGGCCATATGATTTATCACCGGCAGATGGTTTGCAATCTGCCAGACCAAATTGGGCAGGAAAACAACGATTCCGGCCAGAATACCATACCAGAATTTTTTATTTCTGAAAATTCTCCGGTATCGTGTAAAAGGCAGGATAACCAGAATTATGACAAGAAAGAGTCCGATAAGATATTTATTCAACAAGGCTATTCCGGCAGTGATACCAATCAGGATGAGGTACGTTTCTGAAGAAGTGTTTATATATTTTACTATCAGGTAGAATAGAAGCGTCCATAAAATGAGGTCTATATACACGGGCTGGAATAACAAAAAGGTCCTTAAACCAAAAACCGATATTATAATTCCAACAGCTGCAAGGATTCTTGAATAGCCCGATCCTCCCAGTTCTTTTGCCAGGCCAGAAATAAGAAAAACCATGAAACCGCTTAGTAAAGCCGGGAAAAATCTGACTGCAAAAATTGAGTATCCAAAGATATTCTGCATCAGCCATGCTATCCATCCTGTCAATGGTGGAACTGTTGCGTATCCGGCTGCCGGGTGCTGACCTAGAGAAAAATACAAAAGTTCATCGCGGTGATATTCAAGATTATTTGAAAAATAAAGATGAATTGCTGCATTCAATATAGCTAGAAAACCGATAATAATTCCTGTATAATTGATTTTTGGCCTCTCTTCCATTACCATGAAAGCTAAAATGAGATAATTTTACATAATACACATGGAAAGTTATAAAAAGATTTTAAATTGAATTCTTAAATGAAAGTGATATATTTCCGGGAATAATAATTGTCTGCATTATCTGTTATAAACTAAGTTTTGTTTTAATATCCTAATTATGAAAAGGGAATCACTGATGAAATTAATATTGTTCGCGATTCTGAGTCTGTTTTTTACCGTAAGTAACACCCGGGCTCAATCGGGACCATCAAACAAGGGGCTTGATGAAAAAGTAAAAAAATTCCTTGTTGAACATTCCCATTATTGGTTCGATATGAATATCCCCGCATCTGACGGGCAACTGCTCTATGATCTTATAATAAAAGGTAATTACAAATCAGCTCTTGAAATAGGTACCTCAACAGGGCATTCAGGTATCTGGATAGCCTGGGCAATGAGTAAAACTGGCGGTAAGCTTGTAACAATTGAGATTGATGAAGAAAGATACAAAACTGCGCTTGAGAATTTTAAAAAGGTTGGTTTGTCGGAGTATATTGACGCCCGGCTTGCTGATGCTCATACGCTTGTAAAAGAATTAAAAGGTCCGTTTGATTTTGTCTTCAGTGATGCAGACAAGGAATGGTACAAAAATTATTTCGTCGATCTGGATCCCAAATTAAAAGTTGGCGGTTGTTTTACAGCTCATAATATTTCAGACAGGGGCCGCGGCGGATACGGAGGAGGAGGATATGGAGGGCCCGGAGCCTTTCTTGAATATGTCCGAAGCCTCAACAATTATGAGACCTCCGTGAACAATACAGGAGGAGGGATATCAATAAGCTATAAAAGAGTCCCACGCTAATTAACCGGAACATGGCTGAAGAAAAACTGGAGAGAAAGCTTGGTCTTTTCCCTGCTACCAATATTGTCGTTGCCAATATGATAGGTGCAGGAATATTTACCACCTCAGGTCTTTTAATGGCAGGACTCAATAATCCTGTACTTTTAATTATCCTCTGGGTCGCAGGGGGAATAATTGCGCTTTGCGGAGCTCTCTCCTATGGTGAACTTGGGGCAGCAATGCCAGGGGCAGGAGGAGAATATCTTTTCCTCTCAAAGCTGTACAGTCCGATTTTTGGATTTCTGAGTGGCTGGGTCTCATTTATAGTTGGTTTTTCAGCTCCGATAGCAGCTTCAGCTCTAGGTTTTAGCGAATATTTCACAAGAGCGGTTCCCGGTCTTGCAATCTGGCTTCAGGATAACGGAATAATGGGGCCTGTTTTAACCGGAAAGATACTGGCTGTATCGGTAATCATGATATTCACTTTTATTCATTACCGGGGTATAAAATACGGGGCAAGGATCCAGAACACACTTACACTTCTAAAAATCCTGCTTATTATGATATTATTAACTGCAGGATTTACATCAGGGAAAGGTGATTTTTCGAATTTTACTGAAGGTGGCACTCTTCCCGCGGGACTTGCAGGATGGAAAACAGCCGGCCTTTCACTTATGTGGATAATGTTCGCTTATAGCGGTTGGAACGCCTCGACATACCTGGGAGCTGAAATCAAAAATCCCTCAAGGAACCTTCCAGGATCACTTATTTATGGAACTATTATTGTAATGGTCCTATATCTGGGGATCAACGTTTTATATGTTTACGGCATCAATCCCGAGGCTATGAAAGGAGTGATATCGGTCGGTGGGCTTGCCATGGGTAACCTTTTCGGAAAATCAGCCGAAATTTTATTTTCACTACTTATTGCCTTTGCACTATTCTCTTCGCTTAGTGCATTTATCATAATAGGTCCGAGAGTCTATTATTCAATGGCAAAAGACGGACTGTTTTTCAAATCGGCTGCCAGGATACATAAAAAATTCCTGGTACCGTCCAATTCCATTCTTCTTCAATGTCTCATAGCTGTTATACTGGTTCTTTCAGGAACGTTTGAACAGGTTCTCACATATATGGGATTCGCACTCGGGATCTTTCCTGTGCTGACAGTTATGGGTGTATGGATACTTAGAAAAAACAATCCTGAAGCTTTGAAAATTAAGGGTTTCCCCTTTCCCCAGATAATTTACATTGCAGCCGGGATCCTGATACTCGTATTATCATTCCTCGAAAGGCCCCTTGAATCTTCAATTGCTTTGCTTACGGTCTTTATAGGGATACCGGTTTATTTTATTTTTAAAAAGACAAATACCTCTCCCCAACCTCCCGCCAAGGCGGGACAGGCTCTCCCCCAGAAGGGAGGTGCTTAACCAGAACTTAACAAGTCCTCCTTTCTCCCGGGAGAGGGGGATTTAGAGGGTGAGGTCATCTTACTATTCCCGCAAGATCGCGGATTACAACTGATGCACAAGCTATCCCAAAAGCAGCTGGCATATAAGAGATGGTCCCAACTACTGATGCTTTGTTCCTCTCACCGGTAACCGGGATCACCCTTTTTTTATCAACAACCTCAGAAGAATATACCGCCGTTACACCATCCCTTATCCCAAGTTTGTGAAGACGTTTTCTAAGAATTCTTGCCAGGGTACAGTCGGTAGTCTCAGAAATATCGCATATAGATACTCTTGACGGATCAAATTTCCCGCCTGATCCCATTGAGCTGACAACGGGTATCTTCTTCATTACGGCATTATATATAAGAAATACCTTTGGCGAGAGAGTGTCAATTGCATCAACTACGTAGCTGAAACCCGAATTGAGGATTCCCGGGATCTTATCGTCCTTAATATACTCATTTACGGCAGTCAGCTCAAGTTCCGGATTAATATCCTTAAGTCTTTGAGCCATTAACATAACTTTAGGTGTACCTTCAGTACTTCCAAGTGCCAGAAGTTGACGGTTTCGGTTAGATGAATGGATTGAATCGCCATCTACAATTGTCATTTTCCCAATCCCTGCACGGCAGATCATCTCAGCTGCATAAGCTCCCACCCCGCCAAGACCAACAATCATTACATTTGAAGCTTTAAGCTTGCTCAACCCATCTTCCCCCAGAAGCAATTCAGTACGTGAAAGCCAATCTGACATAGTAAATATATTATTAATCAGTTTACCCGATTTCACCGGATTATGCCCCTTAATCCCCTGAAGGGGACTTTCATATCCAATAGATAAAAGCCCCCTTTAGGGGGATGGGGGGCAGATTCTTATGTAATTACAATGTAATTACATTCCAAAAAGCATATTAAAGTTGTTAAGAATTATTTTTTTTAATTCATCAACATCAATACCAAGATCAACTGAAACTTTCCGATATATTTCCATTATATCCACGTCAGCTCCGTCGGTTTCGAGAAATATCCTTTCTTTTGGCAGGAATCTTATAAGACCGGCTGATTCGGGCCGAAGAACAAAATCAAACCAGAATGAAAGATACATTCCCTTTTTAATCAATTGCAGTGCAAGCTCCTTTTTCCCCCTGAATCCATGAACCAGCCATGGTGTTAACGGTTTCAGATTCTTATGAGCGGCCAGAAGCTCATCCCACGACCTTACGCAATGAATCACAAGCGGTTTCATGTTTTCACCTGCAATTTTAACCTGTTCTGCAAATGCAGATCTTTGCAGTTCAACCGATGGACCCCTGATCTTATCAAAGCCTGCTTCACCAAAAGCTATAAGCCCCTTATTACCGGCAATATTGCGGAGATATTCAAGAAGTTGTTCACGGTTGTTATCATTGAGGTGCCATGGATGAATTCCTGCTGTGAACGCCCGTGCTGAAATATTTTCTGGTTTCAGATTTTCATGGGCCATAAGATTTTCGACTGCAAAAACACCATCCGCAGGTTTTGCATCATGTGTATGTATGTCTATGTACTCACCTGGCTGGGGAAGGTTCATCTTTTGCTTTGCCAATTTCAGAGATTCCCTTTTCAATCCGGTTAATTGTATCTCCCTTTCCTATCCAGCTAATAATATCAAACATATGAGGTCCGCGGAGGGTTCCGACAATTACCAGCCTGAAGGCATTCATAATGTAGCCGGTATTATATCCTTTGTTTTCTATCCATGATTTAACAACTGATTCAGTTGCTGTTGCTGTAAAATCTTCCACCCCCTGCAGGACAGTAATAAGTTCTTTAAGCATCTGACCGGAGTCGGCCTGCCATCTCTTCTTAACAACTTCTGGATCGTACTCTTCAGGGGCTTTGAAGAAGAAATCGGTCTGGTCCCAGATGTCCTTTACGAAACTTACCCTCTCCTTGACAAGCCCAATAAGCATTTCCAGACGGACCATATCGACATGAAATCCTTTTGCCCTCAGGAATTCTCTGAATTCAAGGGCAAGCTGATTATTTGTCCTTCTCTGCAGATAATGATGATTGAACCATTTTGCCTTTTCAGGATCAAATCGTGATCCTGATTTCCCAACTCTGTCGAGTGAAAACGCGTTTATAAGTTCTTCCATCGAAAATATCTCCTGTTCAGTTCCGGGATTCCAGCCGAGAAGTGCCAGCATGTTAATAAATGCGTCCGGGTAGTAACCATCTTCGCGATACCCTTTTGCAGTCTCACCATAAGGCCAGAAAAGAGGGAATACCGGGAATCCCATTTTATCTCCGTCGCGTTTGCTTAATTTGCCTTTACCATCGGGTTTAAGCAGAAGGGGAAGATGAGCAAATAAGGGAGGATCCCAGCCATAAGCTCTGTAAAGCAAAACATGGAGGGGAAGCGATGGCAACCATTCTTCACCGCGGATAACATGTGTTATCTTCATCAGATGGTCATCAACCATATGTGCAAGATGATAAGTCGGCATGCCATCGGACTTGAACAAAACCTTATCGTCAAGAGTACCGGTATTGACAAAAATATGTCCCCTGATAAGATCATCGAAGTGTATTTCCTCGTCATGCGGCATCTTAAACCTGATTACATATGGATCACCCCTGTCGAGTTTCGCATTCCATTCAACGGCGCTTAATGAAATCGAATTATTCAGCTTCTCTCTTACTTCCGCATTATAAATGAAGGTCTTTCCTGCTTTTTCATTTGCCGATCTTAGAGCTTCAAGCTCATCCGGGGTATCGAAGGCATAATATGCAAAACCCCTGTCGAATAAAATATCAGCGTACTGTCTGTAAAGATGCTTCCGGTCGCTCTGCCTGTATGGAGCATAATCACCTCCTTCATTAATCCCTTCATCAACAACTATTCCGCTCCATTTAAGCGAATCCATAATATACTCTTCAGCCCCACCGACAAACCTTGTCTGGTCAGTATCCTCAATTCTGAGAATGAATACACCATTATTCTTCC
>CAZCQC010000232.1:0-6836 GCA_964500155.1 uncultured Rikenellaceae bacterium
CATAATGATTTGCTAAATCCAGAGTTCGGATAGGCTGACTATGACACATCAAAGACTGCAAAGATAAATTTTTAGAGAGATCGAGATTTGACAATAATTTATTCTCAGAGGTTTGCAACGATTTAAGGGCTAAACAACCCGATAAGTCAAGATTAGTTAGGTTATTAGGTCCACACCACAAAGTCTGTAATGCACTGTTGTTCGATACATTCAGATCGGTCAGCTTATTACCGCTACATAACAAAGATTTTAAACCCGTGTTTTTTGAAATATTCAAAACGGGAATTTGATTATTGGCACACCATAAATCAGTCAATAATTTATTGTTTGAGACATTCAACTCTGATAAATTATTGAAACTGCAGTTCAGATATGCAAGTTTTAAATTCTTGGAAACATCCAGTGAAGAGAGTGAATTAAAGGAACAATCAAGGGAATCAAGGTTTGTAAATAAGCCAATGCCTCTGATATCGGTTAGAGAACTGTAAGATAAATTAAGAAAAGTAACTGCTTCAGCTTCTGTAGAATTAATTTTGCCATCTCCATTTGCATCTATTCCTTTCTGGATGAGAAGCTGCAGGAATTTGTTATCCTGAATACTTTCCGTATCAGTGTCTTCTTTATTACACTGATTAAAAGCAGTTAAAACTACAATAAAAGCTAATAATTTCAATAAAGGATTCATCGTATTGATTTTTAATTGAAAATGAGATATTAAGATAATGAATAATTGCTGATTAACTAGCATCCGATCGACTTGAGTTTCTTCTCAGTTGTCTCTTTATAAGTGAATTGTATCCCAAGTCGCACCTGGCATGAATGCTAACGGCCCGGCGGTTGAAGGAGTAAAGTTTATTACCACAACCGTCCGTGTTAGGTGGTCGTAGCAATTTATTTCTCGTCAGACTGTAATAAGGTCTTATAATTGTTTGTCTCGGTTGCAGAAGATTAAGTCCTATAAAAAAGAGATGGCTCATATCACTTGGTATGAATATTTGGATTAGCAGACAAATGAGTCGTTATAATATTCAACACAAGAGTTATCTTACTATTAGGGTTCCTTAATTAATATAAAACTACTTTCCTGGTTCGGATTCCCAGTTCTGTTATATTTTACCTTTTTTGGGTATGGATAAATTGGTCTCGTCATTACGATTTTTTTGTCTATAATTTTTGAAACAACTACACGTTCAGGTGCTTCGCCTTTTTCTACCCAACCAGTTATAAATTTTATCCAATCAGCTTTATAGGGCCCTGGGCCTCCTTCATAGTGCAGGACACCAGGTAATAAAAAGAGTCTTGCATAAGATCTTAAATCTTTATCCTTTTGCTCCAGAGCTTTATAATGATTAATAGTCGCATAAGCAGATAATGCAGGATCACTCCAGCCATGAACCAAAATCAATTTACCTTCTCTTTTTTTAAATTCGCTGTAATCAGTTTGAGTAGCATCAAGAAACGAAGATGCATATTTAGTATCTTTTAAGTAATTTGAGAAATCATATTTTGTATAATCCCAATCAGGATCATTAAAAACAAAATACTTAAATATCTCAGTTCCAAAATAATATTGCAGGCATTGAATTTTACTAGCAGTATCTGAACCAGTTATCCAAAGACGCCATCCTTCCGATTCATTTTCTCCACCCAGTGGAAATCCTGGATATATGGTATCTTTCTGGACTATAAGTGGTGAATAGATTGTCTTGATAGCCGACAGTTGCTGAGTGGTAAAACAGCCTGGATTTGCTTTATTATCTGGACAAACCGGAAGAACTGAAAAATCGAATTTGCAGTCTTCAGGGTCATTTATTATTGAATCATTAATACCGTCAAGACCATCACATTGTTGAAGAACAGAGTATTGAAGTAATTCTAAGTTATCAAGCGTGACAACAGGATGATTTAAATCTTTTGAATAAGGGTAAATATTTTGGATATTTTGAACAAATTTTGCTCCAAACGCAGGCCAACTTATAGCAGGTGCAAATGCAACGATTCCATTAAAGTCTTCCGGATAAAATTGAGCTTCAACCAAAGCCTGACCACCTCCTCTGGAAGCACCCAAAAAATAGGAATAAAGTGGATTGGAACAATAAAAAACATTTATAATTGCTTTAGATACTGTTGCTGTTCGATGAACAGCTAACCGTCCAAAGTTCAATTCTCGTTCCATGTTGTTAAGAGCCCAACTTGCAAGTTGTATAGGTCCTTCATGACCTGTATCTGTCCCAACAGTTGCAAAACCAGAATCCACACAATAACGAAATTGATTTGTTATGGTTCCCACAAAACCTCCACCACCTCCCATAAGGAAACGATTATTCCAATTTTTTGGCAGGAGTAATTCAAATTTTATTTCTTTACTTATTCTTCCTATTACTCTGCAATGACCTTCAGCAGTTTCTTTTGCTTCAAGGATTGTCACGTCAGGTAGCTGGAGTTCTTTAAGTTTTTCACATGGTATACAGGGTGATGAATTTGAATGTGCCTTTGCTGATAAAATTGTTGATACTGACCAAAGCAATATTGTAATAAAAAGTATTTTCTTTACCATGTCACCGTAATTATAATTGTAAATAGTGTATTATGCTTGAATAGAGACGAGCATCTTAATGCAATGCTGCATTTTATCTATTGGTTTTTTCATTTTCAAAGGTGCCTAAGTAGTTATTCGTCGGAGTACATATTTTTTAAGACGTTAGGTGGCGTTGCTTTTTAAATCCCCGTAAATGGAACAAAATCAGGCTTGTGTGGGCAGGCAAAACTTGAAGATGATGCTCATGAGCCGGTTTTGTAAATTTCCAAAAAGCAAAACCTTGAATTATCATATGCATTTACTCATATCGCAAAGTTTCAATAGGGTTCTGTCTGGCTGACTTCCAGGATTGCAAAGACACTGTCAGAAGGGCAATTATCAAGCTTGTTAATCCTGCAATAAGGAATATCCACCACTTGAGATCAATTTTATAAGCATAGTTCTCCATCCATTTATTAATTGTAAAAACAGAAATCGGAACAGCTAATACAAACGCCATCAAAATCCATTTGACAAGATCCCAGTTTAGCATAATCAACAATTCTCCTGTTGAGGCTCCGTTTATTTTACGTAGTCCGATCTCTTTCGTGCGATTTTGGATTGAAAGAAGTGACATTCCTAGAAGTCCCATTGAACAGATAAATAGAGAAATGATTGTAAAAATCGATAACAGAACAGACTGGAGTATCTCAGACCTGTAGACATTTTTATATATGGAACTTACATATTCATATTGAAATGGATATCCAGGAAACATCTTATTCCATATACCCTCAATATCACTGATGGCACTTGCTTTCATTCCATTGCGGTATAAAACAACAAAATTAATTAGCCAAAGATCAGATCGCTTAAACATTACCAGGGGTTCGACCTTTTTCTTAATGGTCGATAAATGGAAGTCCTTAACCACCCCAATAACTTTCCCTTTAGGAATTTCAACACCCGAAATGTTTGTTATCAACTGAAATTCTTTTCCTACTACCTCATCTGCATTGTTATAATTAAGCTTTTTCATCGCAGATTCATTGATGATATACTCACCTGAACCTTCATTGTCCAAAATTTTATCTGAAAAATTACTTCCTCCCAGGAATTCCAATCCGAAAATTGTAGCGAAGGAATAATCACACGGGAAAACGCCGATGTAACTATCATCCTTATTTGCTGGATCAGCAATATAACCTTGCATCCTGAACTCAAATCTATCATTTGCTTCTCCTCCGGGAGGCTCAAACATTGCGGAAACTGACTCGATTGAGCCGAACTTAAGGAGCTCACCTTTAAAAACCTGGAATTTTTTCTGAGCGTCGCTGTGAACCTCGCTGAGACAAATGAGATTGTCTTCTTTAAAACCCATACCACTTTCAAGAGCAAAATTGATTTGTTTGTGGATAATGAACACTGCTATTATTAAGGCTGTTGAAATTGTAAATTGAAGGACAATTATACTCTTACTTAAGCCCTTGCTTCTAGTCCGGACTTCATTCTTAAAAAGAGTGGATGTTCGTAAATTGCCCCTTACTTGTTTGACTAATGACAGAATGCTTAGAAGGATGGAAAAGATGCAGAATAGGACAACAATTGTTATAATCAGTATTGTATTACGTGAAAATAGATCCAGATTAAAATATTTTTGAATGAATATGTTACTAAAAACTAGAAGAAAACAACTAATTATTAGCGAGGCAGTAACGAGGAGAATTCCCTCAGAAATAAAATATTTCAGAGAGGATAAAGATGATGAACCTGAAATCCGGGCGATATTTAGGAATTTTTCACTAAAACCTGCCATTCCTAAATTTAGATTAGCAAAGTTGGACAGGCCTGTGATTAGCAATATCAGAGAGGCTATCACAAGAGTGTAAATGACATAAATATTGCTGCTATCTTCAATCTCACGCAACTTATTAGAATACAAGTGTATATCGGAAATATTTTGAAGGTATGCTTCAATTTTTATTTCTTCAGACCTACTGTTTATATGTGCTGCATAGAAATCTTTAAATCCAGAGGTTATTTTTTGGAGGTCGGTATTTTCTGATAATAACAAATAGGTCCATGCCCATCCCTTTAATACGGATTTATCAACAGGAGAAGTAATAAATTCCGGATGGAGATGGCTGTTCTGTGGGAAATCCTTCATAATGCCTTTTATGACATACTCAGTACTATTGGCATAAAACTGTCCGGCTGGTATCATCAATATCTGACCTATTGGGCTAGTTTTACCGAATATTTTATTTGAGAAGCTCTCCGAAATGACTATAGAACCCGGATCATTCAGGATATTTTCAGGATTACCGACAAGGAGCTCAGCGGCAAAAACCCTAAAGAAAGTACTGTCACATTCAAATGCCTGTTTTATTATTATAGATTCTTGGTTATGTTTTATAATGCCACCTCTGACCGGAGCGAGTCTGACAAAATTTTCTATCTCGGGGAAATAATCGGCTAATTTGGGGATGTAATCAGGATTGTATACCCTGGCAAAATGCCTTTCATTTGCCGAAGGTTGATTATTGACTGTAAACCGATAGATCCTTTCTGCATTTCTATTGAAGCTCTCAAAAGTAAGCTCATTTTTCAGAAAAAGCATCATGAGCAAAAAGCCACTCATGGACAGGCTTAAACCAATTACTTTAATGAAATTAAGGAATAGTCTTTTCTTAAGATTCCTGAAAGCATATCTGAAAGTCATATCATAGCTTTTAGTTGAAATAAAAGATAAATCTTGTTTTAATGGTAAGAATTTCAAAGATCAAAATTTAATTTCCCATAATCAAAATTTTATCGTGCAGGAGACAAATGCTTTATAACGGCCCGGCAATAAAGGCCGTTTGTGTTACCCGACGCAAGCACCGATAACGTCCTGTGAACTTTAGCAAGAAAAGCATCATGGTGCAAGGAGGGTATGGCGCACTTTTTGCCGTCCTGGTACGAAGTTGATTGAGCATTACGTTTGTCACGCCGCGCCCCGGCGAAGCGGTGCGAAGTCGGGTGTACAAGGTTGATCGAAGCCGCGATTTTGTCACGGGTTACAAAGTTTGTAACCAGCACTATAGAAGTGTCGCGGTACAGACTGACAACGGAGCCAGGAATTTATCACAGTGTACTATTTTAATGGTGAGTAGATGAGCGTGTCACGGCTTATTGATTATTGAGGAATTGTCAAGAAAGCAGGATGTTCAAAAAAACTGGCAAACAAATGACCTTTATTGTCCGTGTAAGGTGTTCGGGCTATTTTTAATTCCCTAAGATTCTGGATATGAACTATTGATTTTGTTTTATTTTCGATTTTAATGCTTCAATCATTTTTATTGAAAGCCAAAAGATATCCTCTGAGCCATTTCTGTTGCTTGTAAAGAAAAGAAATTTGCCATCAGGTGTTATTGTAGCTCCGTACTCTGAAAATTCAGAATTAACTGATTTCCCCAGATTACTTGGTTCAGACCATGAACCATCATTCTTTTTCTGGCTTATGTATAGATCAGATCTCCCATAACCACCTGGTTTCTCAGAAGAGTATATCATCAGTGCCTCGTCATTAGTAACAAACGCATCAAATTCACGATATTTGGTATTGATCGGTTCTGGAAGTTTCTGAGGATATGTGTATTTCCCTTTCAGATACTTTGAAAGATAGATGTCATTCGTACCAAGACCACCACGTTGAGAATTAAAATAAAGGTTACCATTGGTGGTAACGATCGGAAAATAGTCTTCGAATTCCGAATATGCTTCCTTGGCAAATGTGATAGGAGAAGACCAACTTTCTCCAACTCTTTTTGAAATCCAGAAGTCATGATTTGGGTACGATTCACCTGTTTTTCCTTCAGACGAACAGAATACCATTGATTTTCCATCAAGTGTGATGAATAGATCAATGTCGTCTTTTATACCAGAGAAGTTTACTGGTTCAGGATTACTCCAACTGCCATTGATCTGTCTGGTTACCATAATTGTTGAGTATTTTCCCGGAACACCTCTTCGGGAGAAATAGAATTCATTACCATCTTTTGTGAAGACGGCATTGAGTTCTCCATATTCCTTTGTAGAAATGAAATCAGGTGCAAAGATTTCAGGTACCATTCCCGGAGGTTTTTGGCCAAGATATGGTCCGGTGAATTTTGGAGAATCTTTGTGTTGAGCACTAATTACAATTGCAGTAATCAGTAGTAAGTTAGTTAAAATTAATTTTTTCATTTCAATTACCTCTTATTCTGAATTATGTTGTACTCGGCCTGACACCTAACGGCCCTGCAATATGGAGAGCCTGCCCCGCCTCAGCGGGGGC
>CAZCQC010000233.1:0-3829 GCA_964500155.1 uncultured Rikenellaceae bacterium
TTAAAAATTTCTCTCTCTCAAGGATCTTCCTGTCTCTGTAAATTTCTTCAGCACTTACAGTGAGTCCGACAAACAACGAGACAATGATTGCCATAAAAAGAAAGACAGGATAATTTTTGTTAGCACCAAATGTGTAAATGCCATTCTCACTATACTTTGACAAGAAACCAAGTATCAGTGCCAGAACCGGAACCTCCAGGAGATTTATTGTCATATATTGCCTGTCGGCAAGCTTACGAGTTACATTTCGTCTGATAAAAGTTTTTATCTGCACCCATTTTTCAGGTAAAAGGAAATTACTTTTCGGAAGGGCAGTTTTGGTATGTTCTTCCCTGAGAACTGGCATCATTTTCTTTTTGTACTTTTCGTACCATTCCTTAGGGCTGACCTGCCTCTCTTTTCCGGCAAATCCTGAATTATCAATAACTTTTACTTCAACAATATGAAGGATATCTTCAGTTTCTATATTACCACAATTGGGGCATTCGCTTTCAGCGGCATTAGCCTGCGATGTTTCAGTTTTGAAATAGACAAGAGCTTCAACAGGATCACCATCATAGATCATATAGCCGCCTTTGTCAAGGATCCAGAGCCTGTCGAACATTTTCAAAATATCTGACGATGGCTGGTGAATAATTGTAAAAACAAGCTTCCCTGCAAGTGCCTGGTTCTTCAGAAGGGTCATAACCTTTTCAGAATCAAATGATGATAAGCCTGAAGTCGGTTCATCCACAAACAAAACACCTGGTTCCCTCATCAATTCCAGTCCTATATTCAGCCTCTTACGTTGACCTCCGCTAACCTTTTTGTTCATTGGATCTCCGACCTGAAGATCTTTTATATCCATCAGATCCAGGTCAGTCAGAACCTTATCGACAGTCTTATTCAGCTGATCTTCATTAAAATCCCCAAAACAGAGGCGCGCATTAAAATACATGTTCTGATAAACTGTCAGCTCTTCTATCAGCATATCGTCCTGGGGGACAAATCCAATAAGTCCGGTAAGCTTTTCCGATTCAGCATTAAGATCATAGCCGTTTATATATATATTCCCTGCAGTTGGTTGTGTTTTTCCGTGAAGCAAATTCAGCATGGTTGTTTTGCCGACTCCGCTTCCTCCCATCAGTCCGATCAGATTCCCCGATTCAATCCTGAAATTCATTTTTCTTACACCGTTATCGGAATTCTTAAAGAGAAATTCGATATCGTGTCCTTCAAAAACAATAGTTTCCGGGAATTTCCTTGAAACAAATTTTTTGAAGATCCTTGAAAAATAGATTGGCTCAATTCCCTGTCCTTTAATATTCACACCTCTGTCAAGCAGATATGGGCGGCATGCAATAATATCCCGTCCCTTAAAATAGAGGGTGAGAGTTCCATCATAGGTCAGTATAAGGGATCCGGTGCTCTCGATATGCAGGACAAACATGTGCCCTTTGAAGCCTTTAATCCTGATATGGCGCCAGCTGTCATAGTTCTTGTAACTGTTCTCCGCCCAGTATTTGGGATTGTCATTCTCGATTATAAGTATGCAGTCGGGAGTAACTTCATCATACGATCTGCCAATCATGAAAGCACATGCGTTTTCGTACTCCTTTTTGGAAATATTGAAGGTTCTCGAAACAATGTCAATAATAGTCTTCTCCTGTTCAGATATCAGTCCGTCTTCAAAAGCAAATTCAAGCAGCTGAAGAAATACTATCATTCTCTCCTCAAGGAACAATCCTTTTTTTATCTGGCGGCAAATATTTGTAATCTGGAAGGTAATTAGAGAATCCTCATCTGACAACTCTGCCTTGTCAACACTTTTAAGTTCGTTGGAATAAAACTCAAGATTGTTTTCAAAAAGGGCATAATATTCCTCTTCCAGTTCACGATTAAGATACCTCCTGAGGTAACTGCGAAGTATTTTTTTACCCCTCGACGAAATACCGCCAGGATTAATTGTCGATACAATGGCAAAAATATGTATCAGAGCCAGGAGAACAGATTCCCTCATAGACCAAATGATGAAAAAAAGACCGCAAATAAATTTGTTTGCGGTCAGTATATTATTTAAGCGTTGTTAAATTATCTGGCCTCTTACTTTTTCAATTGCATTTGTAATATCAATTATATTCTGATTTGTAAGGCTTGTCGTGAGGCCATCATATACTTTTTTGACAGGTTCAAGCTTATTTATGAATTCTTTAATATTCGGATCTTCAAGATAAGGTTTGGTAATATCCATAAATAAATCAAATGATTCCTTTTGTTCAATAAGTACCTTCGAAATGCCTGCCACCTGATAGGCTGCTTCAGAAACATGAGTCGTAAGATACATCCCTTCCACCCAGGCGCCGCCAACAACCAGAAGAGCAAGGGTTTGCTGGTCGTTTTCACTCAGGTAGGCATATGTATTATTGAATGCTTCAGTAAGTATATCAACTAGCTCATCCCTGTTATCAAAATTTAGCTTGATTCTGTCATATAATGATTCATCGTATATTTTCGACATGTTCAGTTCATTCGCAAGCGACCTTATCGCATCCAGGAAATTAATTACCTCCTGCTGAATATTATAGAGAGTTGCATAGCTCAGATCAGCACCATAGACTCCCATGTTTGCAGATTTGCTGGCGCTGGTCAGGTATTTTCTTGAATTTTCAACAGGATTTGTGATACCAAGAATATATCCGACTTCCAGTTCTGAAAGCATTTTGATAACTTCTGCGGAGGTTGGTAACGGATAAACATTCTTTTCGATCTCATTCAGGACCGTATCAACCTGATTCAGTTCAATCTGATTCTTTTGGTCCTTTTCTTTCTTTTCAGTTCTGTTCTTGCATGAACTAAGACCTGAAACAGATAAGATCAACATTGGAATGATTATTACAGCTATAGCCTTTTTCATTTTGGTTAGTTTAAAATTAAAATCTCATTTAAAAGCGCCTATAAAAATAATAAATATTATTAAAATAGCCCTCCCGTATCTATCAATTTTACAAATTCATGAAGTAATATATCATTTAGCCTTTGACCGGATTTATTTTCACCGGCCCCGAAGATTTTCAAACCGGCATTAAAGTTAATTCGTTCAACATTTTGCTTATCTTTGAGCCCCTGAAATATAATCATTTTTGATGAGATGGGATTTTGATGAAGAGGTTCCAAGGGAAGATACCGGATGTGTTAAATATGACCTCAGGAAGGAAGTTTTTGGTACCGGTGATGTCATCCCGATGTGGGTCGCTGATATGGATTTCAAAACACCCGACTTCATAATCAGTGCCATTGAAAAGCGACTTAAACATGAGGTCATGGGTTATTCCTTTCATCCCCATGAATATTTCAGGTCTGTATCTTCGTGGCTCCGTGAAAGGCATAAGTGGGATGTTGAGGATGAATGGATATCATTCTGCCCCGGTGTGGTCCCGGCACTCAACCTGTGTACCCTTGCCTTTACCCGACCCGGTGATTCTGTTATTATCCAGCCACCTGTATATACTCCGTTTTTTAAGGCTGTTGAAAATCACGGACGGAATCTTATCTTCAACCAGCTGAAGGAGTCGGATGGCAAATGGACTATGGATATTGATTCACTTACAGCCTCTATTACACCAGTGACAAGAATGATAATCATCTCCAATCCTCATAACCCGGTTGGAAGATCATGGACTCGAGATGAACTGAAAAGCCTGGCTGATATATGCATTAAAAACAATATTCTGCTCCTTTCAGATGAGATACATTCTGATCTTATACTCCCGGGGAATTCCCATACCCCTGTTGCAAAGCTCTCTGAAAAAATTGCAGAAATCACTGTCACCTGCATCGCTCCAAGCAAAAC
>CAZCQC010000234.1:0-4644 GCA_964500155.1 uncultured Rikenellaceae bacterium
GTAAATACATCCGGGAATCTTCCGGAAAAAGGGACCAGTGCTCCTGATTTTACTCTTGTTAAATCTGATATGGGGAGTATAAAACTTTCAGAGCTTATTGGGAAAAAACTCATTCTGAGCATATCTCCGAGCCTTGACACTTCGGTTTGTGCCACATCAGTCCGCAAATTCAATAAAGTTGCTGCAGGAAAAGAAAACGTAATGGTGCTTGCAATTACAAAAGACCTGCCTTTTGCAAGTGGTCGTTTTTGCTCAACTGAAGGAATCACCAATGTTGTTACTCTATCAGGTTTTCGAAATAAGGATTTTGGAAAATCCTACGGAGTTGAAATTATTGATGGTCAGTTTGAAGGTTTGTATGCCCGCAGCATTGTTGTTATAGATGAAAAAGGCAAAGTGAAATATACTCAGCTCGTACCTGAAATTGCTACAGAACCTGATTATGACTCTGTGCTTGCAGCATTGTAAATACCGGAATCTTATTATTTGAGATGAAGTTTTCTGATATACCGGGACAAAAGGAAATTATTGGCAAGCTTATAAGTTCAGCAAGATCTGAAAGGGTAAGTCATGCCCAGCTCTTTACAGGTCCTGAAGGTTGTGGAAGTCTTGCCATTGCGCTGGCTTATGCACAGTTTGTGAGCTGTGAAAACAGGTCACAGCGCGATTCCTGCGGAATATGCAAATCGTGCGTCAAGTACGAAAAAATGATCCATCCCGATCTCCATTTTGTGTTTCCCGTTATCAAGGATAAAAAAACAAATGAGCCTGTAAGTGATAAATACATTGATGTCTGGCGCGATTTTGTAAAAGGTTCTCCATACTTCAGCCTGACAAGTTGGCTCGATTCAATTGAAGCAGGCAACGCTCAGGGACTTATTTTTGCTTCTGAAGCCTCAGAAATCCTCAGAAAGCTAAGCCTGAAGTCATTTGAATCAGAGTTTAAAGTAATGATAATCTGGCTCCCTGAAAAAATGCATCAATCAACTGCAAACAAACTTCTTAAACTTATTGAAGAGCCTCCTGAGAAAACTCTGTTCCTGCTGGTTTCCGATGAACCCGACAAGGTTGTTCAGACAATACTTTCGAGATGCCAGCTTATAAAAATACCATCTTATAAAACTGAAGATATTTCAGGTTATCTGCTTGAACGATTCCGGATTCATAAGGCTAAAGCTGACGATATTTCGAGGGTCTCCAACGGAAATATAATCAGAGCAATTGAATTATGTGAAAATGAAGATTCCTCACTTCTCAACCTCGAACGATTTAAGAACCTGATGAGATTTGCATGGAAGCGTGATATAGTTTCAATTATTAACTGGTCGGAAGAGGTTGCTTCTATTGGAAGAGAACCGCAAAAGAACTTTCTCTCATTTTCACTGCGTATTATAAGGGAAAACCTTATGCTCACACTCGATCAGATGAAAAACAGGCTGGTTTTCATGACAGGTGAGGAGGCAGGGTTTTCGGCGAAATTTCATCCATTTATCAATCAGGAAAATATATATTCTCTCGCTGATGAACTTAATCTGGCACATGCACATATTGAGGCAAACGGGAACGCCAAGATTGTTTTTCTGGATCTTGCTATTAAACTTACACGCCTGATCAGCCGTTGACAGGATCAGGGATTATTGAAAGTAATGCTTTTATTCACTATTTTTGCGCTGTTAATTCTGAAGAGGAGTTAGATATGATGGAGAATGAAGATTTATCAGGTCAGCATGGTGAAGAGATCAGGATGCCTGATATTAAATATAAACCAGGGTTAAATAAACTTGATGCTTATAACTGGCTTAAGGATATCCCTTTTGTTCCTGCCGAGACTGATATTATTGAGATACGTTTTAAAAATACACGGAAAGGTTTTTTTAAGAATGTCAACGGTTTAAGACTTGAGATAGGCGATGTTGTTGCCGTTGAAGCATCACCGGGTCATGATATAGGAAGGGTTTCGATGGTAGGGCCGATTATTAATGAACGTCTAAAAAGATTTAAGATTCTACCGGCTTCCGATGATATGAAAAAAGTTTACAGGAAGGCCAAGGCTGTTGATGTTATAAAATGGGAAGAGGCGAAGAAACTGGAGACACCTACAATGCTCAGGTCGAGACAAATTGCCGAGGAGCTTAAGCTCAATATGAAAATCGGAGATGTTGAGTACCAGGGAGACAAAACTAAAGCCATCTTTTATTATATTGCTGATGAAAGAGTTGATTTCAGACAGCTTATCAAGGTCCTTGCCGATGAATTCCGTGTCAGGATTGAAATGCGCCAGATCGGAGCGCGTCAGGAAGCCGGGAGAATCGGCGGAATAGGCTCCTGCGGACGTGAGTTATGCTGTGCGACACATATTTGCAATTTTGTTTCAGTTACCACCACTCATGCAAAATATCAGGAACTGTCTTTAAATCCACAGAAACTTGCAGGACAATGCAGTAAATTAAAATGCTGTCTTAATTTTGAATTTGACTGCTATGTAGATGCCCAGCGTTCTTTCCCTCCAAAGGATATTCCGCTTGAGCTTATGGATTCAACTGCTCATTTCCAGAAAATGGAAGTACATAAAAGCATATACTGGTACAGTTCTGATCCAAACTTTCCTTCTAACCTTACTCCGGTCCCAGTTGAAAGGGTAAGGGAGATACTGGCAATGAACAGAAAGGGGAAAAAACCGGACAAGCTTCTTATAATTGATGAATCGGCCGAAATTATGCCTCTTTCCCAGGATCTGCTAAGGAATAACAGCCTTACACGATTTGATATTCCCGAGTCAAAGAATCCAAACCGCCATCATTCGCATAAAAGAAAAAACAGAAGATTTGATGATAAAAGGAAAATTTAGATACCTGCTTTTATTCATTGCCGTAGTTTTTCTGATATCCTGCGGTAAAAACATTGTTTTCACGGATACCCATGCAATGCAGGGCAGAACCTGGAGACTCAGGGATATCCCTGTTTTTAAAATTCCCGTCAGGGATACTCTCAACAGCAACAATATCTATTTAATCTTAAGAACAGGATCATCGTACCCCTACAGGAATATATTTCTTTTCATAACCACAACTTCTCCCGACGGGAAAAGCATAACTGACACACTTCAGTATGATATTGCCGACGAAAAAGGAAACTGGTACGGGAAAGGCTTTGGTGATATTCATGAATTAAAGCTGCCATACAAATCAGATGTTTTCTTCCCGGTGTCAGGTGAATATCAGATCGATGTCCAGCATGGAATGAGGATTGAAGAATTGAAAGGAGTATATGACTTTGGAATGAGAGTGGAGATGACCCGAAAAAAGAATTTATGAGGTGGGAAAAAACAAGCTTGCCCGATGGGCTGAACTTGGGACTTATGATAATGTAATTCAGCCGGAAACCGGAGATGATTCGTGGAAAGATCACAGAATAAAAGGCAACTGGAGAAAAGATATCTTCAGGAATGACAATCCCATAATTCTTGAACTTGGGTGCGGTAAAGGTGAGTATACTATAGGTTTATCGATTCTTTTCCCCGGCTGTAATTTTATCGGCATTGATATTAAGGGGGCCAGAATGTGGCGGGGTGCAAGAACTTCAAGCGAAAAGCAACTTAAAAACACTGCTTTCCTGCGAACAAGAATTGAATTTATAAATTCCTTCTTCGCTTCAGATGAGGTTGATGAGATCTGGATCACATTTCCGGATCCCCACCCCGGAAAGAAAAACTCTAATAAAAGGCTCACCTGCCCCTGGTTCCTTAATACGTACAGAAATTTTCTGAAAGATAATGGCATTCTGCATCTTAAAACCGACAATACAGAACTATACAATTATACAGCCAAACTGGCAGCCGATAACGGCCTTGAAATCCTGTCCTCCACTAATGATATGAGTATGATAAATCCACATGAACTGACTGTTTCAGATAAGATAAATTCTTCCCCCGGAAATCCGGTAAATCAGAATCAGGCAATCGCAGGAATTCTATCCATAAAAACTCATTACGAGACAAAATTTCTTGAACAGGGAAAAACAATAAATTACCTTGCGTTCCGGCTCGAAAAAGACAGATTCATTAGTCATGGGTGGGAAAAAACAGAATAACAATGATTTTTTCACAAGGGTATATGAAGTTACCCGCCTGATCCCCTATGGCAGGGTTACCTCATATGGAGCCATTGCCAGGTATCTTGGGACTGCCAGATCGGCCCGCATGGTAGGATGGGCTTTGAACATCTGCCATAACGACCCTGAATTTATTCCCGCACACCGTGTTATAAACCGGAAAGGGCTACTTACTGGGAAACATCATTTTGGCAATTCATCAACAATGCAGCAGCTCCTTGAAAATGAAGGGCTCATTGTTGAGGATGACTGTGTACTGAACTTCAGGGAAAAGTTCTGGGATCCTTCTGTAGAATTAGATTGATTTTTTGGTTTACCTGATAAAATTTGCTAAAATTGCACCTTATTTAGATTTAATTTAAATTAAAATAGAGAATACTCCCTGCCCCCCTGACGCTTCGGTCAGGGCAGGCCTAAAGGGGGTTCAAAATCAATTCCATATATAGCCCCCCCTGGGGGGTTGGGGTAAAGAAAATAAAGGAAAATAAGTATGTTTACAAAAGACCAGATATTAGAAGCTCTTACCAGGGTAAT
>CAZCQC010000235.1:0-2560 GCA_964500155.1 uncultured Rikenellaceae bacterium
TGACATCCTGACCTTTTTCCACGAGAATTTCAAGAACGGTCCCTGGAATAAAGCTTATTATCGCTTTCTGGCTTGGAGGCGTATAGGGCTTCCTTTTTAAGAACTTCGGGCTAAGCCGGGTCTTGTATAAGGTTGAATTAATATTTAATATTCCGAGTTTTTCGGGTTCTTTCATAGTAAGATATAAGTTGTAAGTGAAAACTTTTTCAGAATGGCGGAAGTCCGTGTTTTTTCTCCAGCACTTTAACAATCTTGTTTTCTGATGCTTCAATTGCATGCATCAGGAAGCGGCGGGTCTCTTTGGGTTCAATGACGGCATCAACATATCCGCGGGCAGCTGCTACATAAGGATTGGCGAACTTGTCTTTGTACTCCTCCACTTTTTGTTTTCGCGTTCCGTCCGGGTCATCCGAGGACATTATCTCTTTCCTGAAAATAATATTTGCAGCTCCTTCAGGACCCATAACTGCAATTTCAGCTGTCGGCCATGCAAATACAAAATCAGCCCTCAGGTGCCGTGAGCTCATAGCAATATATCCGCCGCCATAAGCCTTCCTTAGAATAACAGTTATTTTTGGAACTGTAGCCTCACTATATGCATAGAGCACCTTTGCCCCATGACGGATCACACCGGCATGTTCCTGGTCAACACCCGGGAGATAACCCGGCAGATCGACAAGAGTTATAATTGGAATATTGAAAGCATCGCAATACCTTATAAACCTCGCTGCTTTGTCAGATGAATCAACGTCAAGGACACCTGCCATCTCGAGTGGCTGGTTAGCTACAAATCCTGTTGTCCTGCCACCCATTCTTCCGAATCCTATAACAATGTTTTTCGCATACAACTCCATAATCTCAAAAAAGTCGGAGTTATCAACCAGGGACTTTATAACATCCCTGACATCATAAGGCAGTGTCGGATCATCAGGTACTATTCTTTCGGGATTATATTTCTTATCCGGCTCCCCTGGTTCAACTGATTTTGCCTTGCTACTGTTATTCCTGGGGATAAATGTAATGAGCCGTTTAATCTGCTCAAAGCACTCATCTTCACTCATCGAAAAAAAATGTGCGTTACCCGTTATCTCACTGTGTACCCTGGCTCCTCCGAGATCTTCCATAGAGATCTCTTCACCAAGGACAGTTTTTATTACTTCGGGCCCGGTGATGAACATTTTTGAAATCTTATCGACCACAAAAACGAAATCGGTCAATGCCGGCGAATAGACAGCACCTCCTGCACAGGGACCAAGGATAACTGATATCTGGGGAATTATCCCGCTTGAGATTGTGTTCCTGAAAAAGATCTCACCATAGCCGGCCAGTGAGTTGACTCCCTCCTGGATCCTTGCCCCGCCTGAATCGTTGATCCCGATCAGCGGCATTCTCATCTTGAGGGCATAATCCATTATCTTGGTTATCTTTCTCGAATGCATTTGACCAAGCGATCCTCCGGCAACGGTAAAATCCTGTGCATAAATCGCAACCGGAGCATTATATATTGTCCCGGATCCAATAATAACGCCGTCGCTTGGGAGGGATTTTTTATCCATATCAAAATCCCTTGCATCATGCTCAACGAATAGATCATATTCTATAAAGGAGTCCTTATCCAGGAGCGCCAATATCCTCTCTCGCGCCGTTCCTTTTCCCATCGCTTTCTGCTTTTCAATAGCCTGCTCTCCTCCTCCAAGAAGGATCATTTTTCGCTTCTCCTGGAGTTCCCGTATTTTTTTATTTACTGCCATTGAGGTTTATAGGTTTATAGGTTTAAAGGTTGACATGTTTAACAAAATAAACTAAATCGCAATTTAAGATTTTCGATCTTAGATTGTACCTATTTAGGTGCAAGTTTATAAAGAACCAGGGCCACTATTGCATACAATATGTTAGGTATCCACATTGCAAGCATCGGGCCAAGGTTACCTTTGAGAGAAAATTGTGAGGCAAACTGCATGAACAATATGTATGAAAAGCTCAGACCAAGCCCTATTCCTATATTCATACCTATTCCTCCCCTTGCCTTACGCGATGAGAGGGAAACTCCGATCAGAGTGAGTATAAAGACAGCAAAGGGATTTGCAAAACGACGGTATTTCTCAATAAGGAACAGTTTGAGCTCATCTGAGCCCTGAAGCTTCAACTGGCTGACATAATTATTCAGCTCATTATATGTCATGGTTCCAACAAAACCGGGTCCCATTGACAAATCCGAAGGGGTGATCGTAAGAGTAGTATCTATCCTGTCCCCCTGGATCAGGGTATCTACCTTGTCAGTAATCTTTCGCTGATAGTAATTCAGTACAACCCATTTACCCGATGAAGTATCATACCTTACCATGTTGCCTGTCAGTTTCGATTCAAGCCTGCCATCTTCATCGAACTTTTCAATAGTAAAGTTCCTTCCTGCCTGACTGATAGGATTAAATGACTCCATATAAACCAGGACATTTTTATAGACCTGTCTGTGAAGATTCATAACAGGAGCCCGTTTGGTAGTAGCCCGGTAATACTTATCTTCAAAATTGATCCTGTTCAGGTTAGCCTTGGGAATTAC
>CAZCQC010000236.1:0-4968 GCA_964500155.1 uncultured Rikenellaceae bacterium
AATGCAGCTCTGGAGATATCGGATGTTGACGGTGTGTCAGTATGCGGACTCACAATAGATGCCGGAAAGATCTTTTCAAAAGAACTTTTCGTGGTCGGCCAGCCGGATTTCCGTAAGCCGCACGCTTCCTCCAAAGCTTCAGCGAAGGAGGATACCGCAGACCCAGTTTTTCTGTTTGACATATTTTTCAGGGTAGGAGGTCCTGCAGAAGGTTCAGCCGGTGCCTGCATGGTTATTAACAGCAGGGATGTGGTTGTTGACCATATCTGGCTGTGGAGGGCCGACCATGGTAATGGTGTTGGCTGGGAAAAAAACAGGGCAGCAAACGGACTGATAGTAAACGGAGATAATGTGACAATTTACGGATTGTTCAACGAGCATTTCCAGGAGTATCAGACGTTATGGAACGGAAATAACGGCAGGGTATATTTCTATCAGAGTGAGATGCCATACGATCCTCCAACAGTTGACTCATGGAAGCATGATGGCATTTACGGCTATGCCTCATATAAGGTTTCTGATAACGTTAAGAACCACGAAGCATGGGGCATAGGGATCTATAATGTCTTTTACGATGCTCCGGTAATTGTCGATAATGCTATTGAAACTCCTGTAGATCTCGAGGATAAGATCCATAATAAGATCATATTCTGGCTGAACGGGAACAAAGAAAGCATTGTCAAGAGCATCATTAACGGGAAGGGTGGTCCGGTAAATTCATCGACAAGGAAGGCGACCATGAAATGAAGTCGTGCAGGTCATGCAAGTCATGCAAGTCGTGCAAGTCTTGTCGACCTGCAAGACCTGCAAAACCTGCATGACTGGCATGACTTTTTATTTGAATAATTCGATCCCTCCAACAACAGGAAGTGTTAATGACGTTCCGTTAAGGTCGACTGTAAGCCTTGTTCCAGGTTCGGGCCAGAGGGTGAATTCTCTGTCGCTCGAGAAAATCATAAGACCTATTTGCCTGCCAGCGGGTATTATCTGGTCGTCAGGTTCAAGGTCAAATGTAATTTCATAGAAGTGTCCCGGGGCCAGGGGCTCGCTTTTTGAGAGAGAGATGTTATTCTGAAGATCAGCCCACCCGCGGGTGATAATATTATCTGTACTTCTCGCATTTGGTGAGGTTGTCCATGGCAATACCACCAGCCAGACAGAAAGATTGACGGCAGGCTTATTACCAGATGCTTTTATTTTTATTGAAGGGGTACCTGATATATGTACATCCTGTTTCAACGGAGCGGTAACGTAGAGCAGTCTGTGCTCAGTCCATTCAGCCTGTGCGAGAGCAGAGCCGCTGAATGAAAAATTATCTGTCAGTGTCTCATAGCTGTTTCCTTTTGGTTTTTCGGGGACGAGAGATCCTGCCTTTGGGGCACCCGGGGAAAGAAAAAACTCAACAGGCGATGAATCAGGATTTGGATAATCGGCATATGGAGTTGGTTTGAGTCTGTCGTCCTTTTCGCGGACAATCCATGCCCTGGGATCATTCTCAACATTGTTCTCAACTCCGAAAAGGTATCTTGTGAACCATTTATTCATCATTGCGAAGGGAGGTTCACCGCCATGTCCGCCCTGGTGAAAATAGATCTGAAGGGGTACTCCTTTTTCCTCCAGAACCTTAATGAACCTTGAGGAGTGGCTTATCATTACATTCCAGTCGTTAAACCCGTGAGCCATCAGCGTAGCGGCTCTGAAATCCTTCATATAATTCATCAGGTCGCGCTGTGCCCAGAAATCATTATAGTCTCCCGTTTTACGGTCAATATTTGCCTGAATGATATTCTTCTTATATACACTGTCGCAGTAAGCGCAGTTGTCCGGGTTTGAATGGATAAAATCATAAAGGACGTCGACATCTTCTCCGAGATACCCGCCGGGACTGCGGACCAGTCCGTTTGAACGATAATAATGATAATATGAGTTATTTGGCGATACCGGGATGATCGCCTCAAGACCTTCAACACCGGTGGTTGCAGCGGCAAATGGGATTGTACCATTATATGAAGTACCGATCATCCCTACCTTACCGGTGGTCCAGTAGGCTTTAACTTCTTCTGATCCCCCGGGGGAGGTAAAACCCTTTGCCTTTCCATTAAGCCAGTCGATAACAGCTTTCGGGGCAAGGGCCTCTATTCTTGTTCCGATTGTCGGACAACCCTGGGAGAAACCTGTCCCCGGAGCAGATGAATGTATCACAATAAACCCGTAAGGGATCCAGGTCCGGGTTTGTGAAGTGGATATAACAGGTCGCTGACCTCTTCTTAGAATTGCCGGAGGATCATTCCTTTTTGGAGGATCGGTATTAAGTTCCTGCCTGACATTCCAGAAATATTGACCGGCAGTAGAACCTGTACCGGCAAAATACGGGCTCGATTCATAAATGACCGGAAGCCTGAGTCCTTCAGTTTCTGTCTGTTTAGGCCTTGTTACATCAACATGCATCCTGTCTTTATTACCATCACCGTCGGTATCAAATTCAGTTTCAACCCACAGATCATGCTTTATCCACTCTTCGGAGTTTTCAAAAGCAGGGATCTTCTGTGCTTCTCCGTTGACTATCACCGGAACCACTGTCGGAATCATCTTTCCCTGTGCGGGGGGTAATGCTTTTTGCAGCTGGGCTGATAAATAAGGCTGTAATAACATTGTGATTACAGCTATAAAAGCCAGTTTTATCAGTTTTCTTTTCATTGAAATTGTTTTAAAAAAGTACAGTGAAAGTACTAAATAAATCGCAAACACATACTCATCCCCCTGCCCCCTTCTCTCCGCCGGTTGGCGGAAAGAAGGGGGTTAATAGAAGTCCCCTAGTTCCGCCAACTGGCGGAGAGAGGGGATTTAGGGGTGAGTACATGAAAAGCAGGAAGAGAGTGAGATAAATTAAGTGAGTTCATGAGGCCAAATAAATGCAAGTTTACCGGTAAAGCTTGACGTTGCACCGGTATTATAATACCGGTCGCTTATTTATATTCTATTCCCGGCTAATTTTATTAATAACTTTGAAAAATAACTTAAATGCTTAACCTATGACCGAAATAAAAAACGAGGATTCAATAATAATTATCGGGGCAGGATTTGCAGGACTCTCTGCCGGGATCTATGCCCAGATGAATGGTTACAAGTCGCAGATATTTGAATTGCATGATAAGCCGGGAGGGCTCTGCACTTCGTGGCAAAGAAAAGGTTATACAATCGATGCATGTATTCATTGGCTCGTAGGTTCATCACCGCAAAGCAGCATGCATGACCTCTGGGAAGAAGTCGGGATAACTCAGGGAAGAGAGTTTATCTATATGGATGAATATATGCATTTTGAAAGTCCTGACGGCCGCACGCTTACTTTTTACGCTGATGTTGACAGGCTTGAGAAACATCTTCTTGAATTTTCACCACAGGACAGCGGGCAAATAAAAGAGTTCATAAATGCGATTAAAATCTGCCTTTTATTTGACCAGCCGTCAGGAAATGCCTCTTTGCCTGAACGGTTTATTAAACAGATCAGGTTGATCTGGACTTTCGTGACAAAAGGCAGAAAGCTGAAGGAATGGATGAAGACTACAGGGAAAGAGTTTGCAGCCCGATTTAAAGATCCCCTTTTGAAAAGCGCGTTTGATGAGGTCTGGATGCCGGAGTTTTCAATACTATTCATGTTTTTTACATTTGCATATCTTCATAAAAGGAATGCCGGATATCCGATTGGCGGATCCATGCCAATGTCAAAAGCTCTTGAGGACAGGTATACCGCTCTTGGAGGAGTAATAAATTACAGGAACCATGTGGATAAGATCATCACCGAAAACGGGAAGGCACAGGGAATAAGGCTCTCCGACGGTACTGAACACCGGAGTAAAATAGTTATTTCTGCTGCTGACGGATTCAGCACCATATTTAAAATGCTTGAAGGGAATTATGTTGATGAAAAAATCAGATCCATATATGATAATTGGATTCCATTCCCTCCCCTTATTTTTGTTGGTCTGGGTGTAAACCGCAGATTCGACGATATCCCGCATTCTGTTTCGGGATTCAGTTTTCCGCTGAAGGAGCAGGTACTGATTGCTGACAAAAAACGTGAAAGGCTGTCGGTTCATCTTTATAACCATGATCAATCAATGGCCCCTGAAGGACATACGGCGCTCACTGTAATGTTCGAAACAGATTATGACTACTGGAAACAGCTCCATTCAAACAGAATTGAATATGACACGAAAAAAGAAGAGATAGCTAAAACTGTTATCGGACTTCTTGAACAGCGTTTCCCTGGGATTTCATCACAGGTTGAAATGTCAGATGTTGCAACTCCGATTACATTTGAAAGATATACAGGTAACTGGAGAGGGAGCTTTGAAGGCTGGCTGATCACCCCTGAGAACTCAAATGTCCTTATGAAGCCTATGTCGCAGACCTTACCGGGATTAAGTAATTTTTACATGTGCGGTCAGTGGGTTGAGCCGGGAGGTGGATTACCGACAGGTGTCATGTCGGGCCGCCGGCTTATCAAATCAATATGCAAAGAAGATAATAAGAACTTCAGAGCTGTATCACCAAGTCATTAATTCTTATCTTAGCCCTGAAAAACAAATTGCAATGAATTCAAAAGAAAAAACAGCAATAGAATCCTTCAGATCGGGACTGAACTGCTCACAGTCTGTCGTAGCATCATTTGCAGAGGAAATGAGTTTCGACAGGAACCTTGCTCTTAGCATTTCGTGTGGTTTCGGAGGAGGTATGGGTCGCCTTCAGGAAACATGCGGGGCTGCAACCGGAGCATTTATGGTTATGGGAATACATTTCTGCAGAAAGTATTCCGATAACAAAGAAAGAAAGGAGACAACATATGCCGCTATACAGAAATTCAGCAAAGAATTCACGGTTTTACATGGTACAATGAATTGCATGGAACTTATCAATGTTGACCTTAAAACAGAAGATGGGCACCGTATATTAAAAGAAAGTAACCTC
>CAZCQC010000237.1:0-3267 GCA_964500155.1 uncultured Rikenellaceae bacterium
CCCGGACTACCTTTTGCGTAAGAACTATTTAATAAATTTATTAATGGATTTGATATTTCACTTCGAATATGAATTACCAGAATGTTGTGATTATTAAAACTATACGATATTCTGTTTATGTTTTTTATCAATTCATCTGAATTCATCTGGAAGAATGGGTACATAGAAAGATGTCCAGTTGTAGCCTCCTGGATATCAATAACTAAAAGTGCAGATTTATGTTCACTATAATTATCTATAGGTTGCCCCTTAGTTACTATAGATTCATATTGCCCTGATATTATTAAGTTAATAAAAACAATTAAGACGAAAAGAATTATGATTCCCAAAATTCCAAAGAGAATTTTCTTTATTAGTCCTTTTTTCTTAGTCATAATCTTACTATTTACATTCAAATCTCGATAGCTGAGAAATAATTGTCTAAGTTAAAGAATTTGCTTTCTGTAATGGTAAGTTCTTAAGGAATTATCTAATGTGCACTTTTGTAATGAATTAACCATATTGTCCGTGTTAGCGCATGTATATTATTAATAATCAGGGTAATTGTGTTTTAGTATAGAAGAATAAGAAGCTATAGAAACGACCCGGTCTTAACTTCGCCATTCCTTTTATAATTAACAATAAACACACCGTTGGGAGAAACTTTATATTCAAGAAGACTGAATTTGGCAGGAATGCTGCCATTCTCAAACAGTCGTTTGCCATTACCCAGTGTTATAGGGAATATTTTCAGCCAAAGCTCGTCAACCAGATCGTACTTCAGAAGTGTTTGAATTAAGTTGCCGCTTCCGTGCACCTGAATGTCAGGACCATCTTGCTGTTTTAATTTTTGAATCTGATCTACAATATTCTCATTCAAGAAAACTGTATTGTTCCAGCTATGTGCAGTGAGCGTGTTTGAAGCTACATACTTCGTAACCTGGTTGATTCCTGGCCATTCATTTTCATGATCAGGCCAGTATGATGCGAATATTTCAAATGTCTTTCTGCCCAGTAACAGATCTGCTTTATGGCTCATCTGCTCACCCATGACCTTACCTACAAATTCATCAAAAAACGCAAATACCCAACCGCCATATTTAAAGCCACCGGAAGTATCTTCTTCAGGTCCACCGGGCGCCTGAATAACACCGTCTAGTGTCATAAATGACAGAACGATTACTTTTCTCATTTTACTCTATAGATTTAGTTGGTCTCTAGAGTTTTGTAACAGTTTAAATGCAATTTTGTTTGAAGAGATTGGTAATAATTCGTTAGCACATGTATTTATTATCGCGCGAGGGCATGTCCTGGTATAAGTGTTGTTTTTATATTGTTAAGAAATAACGTTATTGACTCGGTGCGAAGGGTTAATCTCACATATTCAAATATATGTGCTAACTTGTTTATATCCATACCAAAAATAACCTATCTCTTCCTGCCGTTTATCTAAATCGCCATCCTGGTGCGAATATCATCAACCCCGGCTCTCTCGTATGGAATTGTAAACCGGAATACTGATCCTTCTCCCGGATTCGAGATAAACCAAATCTCCCCGCCTAACAGTTCGACATAGGCTTTTGTGATCGGCAAACCCATACCGGTACCGCCATAGCTGCGTGAAGAGGTGCTGTTGCCCTGGAAAAATCTGCCGAAGATTTTTCCCTGCTGATCAAATGGAATGCCTGCTCCTGTATCGGAAACATAAAACTCTATCTTCCCATCTTTAACTGAATACCCGAATTCAACCCTCCCCTCAAATGTGAACTTCAGAGCATTCTCGACCAGATTCCCAATCACCTCTGTAAGCTTATACCAGTCGGTATAAACATCAGTGTCCCCAGTATCATGCTCAGGTTCAAAGCTTAACAGGACACCTTTTACGGATGCCTTTCCCCGGAACTGATCATATACCTTCCGGAGTCCAGAAATAAGGTTTACCTTATCTTTCCTTATTTTAATCATTTTTGCATCGATCTTCGATATCTCCATAATGTCGTCAATGACCTCGAGCAGATGATCAGAATTTCGTGTGATTATATCAAGATACTCTTTCCGGCGTGCCGGGAAATCAACATGCTCACCAAGAAGAGCTGAAAAGCCTACAATAGCGTTCAGCGGGGTCCTTATTTCATGCGATATATTTCGAAGCAGATCAGCTTTAAGGATGTCATACTCCTCTTCTTTCTCTTTTATTTTCTCACGGTACAGTTTGCTGCCCGTTATATCGTAAAGTATGCCGGATGCGCCTGCTGGTTTTCCTGTTTCCTCATCGATCAGAGGAAGCGAAGAATAACGGATCCATTTTCTTTCGTTTCCTGTTGTTCTTACCTGGATTTCCGCATTATA
The DNA here is from genome assembly GCA_964500155.1 of uncultured Rikenellaceae bacterium. Classification (GTDB taxonomy): domain Bacteria; phylum Bacteroidota; class Bacteroidia; order Bacteroidales; family VadinHA17; genus LD21. The sequence continues at coordinate 2,329 of CAZCQC010000237.1, forward strand.
GCTCTCAAGCTCCCTGTTCCGGAATTTCAGGTGCACCTCCGACATGTCGGCAGGACTATCTTCGGACAGAGGGACAATTTTTTCAATCATACCATCAAATACCTGTTCAGTGAAGTCTGCTGGTGCTACACCCAGAAGCTCTGTTATTCCGGACCCGACATCGGAATAAGTGGTATCTCCGGGCAGCTCTCCGAAAATTAAACGGAAAGGTACCAGACCGGCGTTTTCAATAATCCTGTTGGGAAGCTCACGCGGGTCGTGTGATTTCACAACATTTTCGCCGGCCTGATACCCGGTATTGTATTGCAGCTTATCAAATTTCATAACAAATATTTTTTCATATTATCCTTCACACCTAAACGCTTCAACTCTTCAACTCTTCAACATTTCAACACTTCAACTCTTCAACGTCTTAACGCCTTAGAGCCGTTATGCTGTAATGCCAAAATAATTATCACTTCACTGGTCCAATCTCAACCGGATCAATAAAGTGCACAAAATCAACCTATTGTAAATAAATGTCTTTGTCTTTCATCAAAAACATGGTTTAATAGCGAAAGGCTGGAAATTGTTACCATACTGTGAATAACTTTTTTTAACAGACTTAAAAAAAAAACTACATTTGAACAATATTACAGCTTAAGCAGGAGTTACATTTACTGTGAAAGAATACACTGATATTGAGATCGTTGAGTGTCTGCGTAACCGACATAGTTATGTTGTGCATTATCTGTCGGACAGATACCTGCCCATGATACGTCTTATGGTCACTCAACTTGGAGGTAATCAGGAAGATGCAAAAGATATTTTTCAGGAAGGTCTTATGATAATGCTTGAAAAGATTGATGACAGGGAGTTTGCACTTACCTGTAAATTCAAGACATTTCTGTATAGTGTATGTGAAAATCTCTGGAAATCAATAATTGCGAAACGACAGGC
>CAZCQC010000238.1:0-4021 GCA_964500155.1 uncultured Rikenellaceae bacterium
ATAAGTCTATCATTATTTATTCACTAATGTCAGCTTGCAGTTTATGCTCCATATAATATACATAAGCATCCTCGATATTTGGGATTATTTGAGAGTAATTGTATTCCGGGACATCATCGGTAACTATCTGCACTTCCCAGCCATCCTCAACAGGAATTGTGGAAATTACATTGTAACGTTCCTTGACAATTTCATATTCAACTGGAGTTAAATTCAACTTAAACACATGGCCTTCAGCCTGTTTAACAAGATTCTCAGGTGCCCCGGTAAATACCAGTTCGCCACGGTTCAGTAATGCCATCCCCTGGCAGGTTGATGATATGTCACCCACAATATGAGTTGAAAGAATTATGGTAACCTCATGCTGGCTCAGCTGGGAGAGGATGTTCCTGAACCTTATCCTTTCATCAGGATCAAGCCCTGTTGTTGGCTCGTCAACAACAATGATCCTGGGATTACCGATCAGGGCCTGGGCAATGCCAAGGCGTCTTTTCATCCCTCCCGAAAGCCTGTTTGCCTGGCGGTCGCGCACCTCAAGCAGTCCGACCTGATCAAGCAGCCTGTCGACCTCGGCAATCCTCTTCTTTTTGTTTTTCATTCCGGCAAGTGACCCTGAATAATCAAGGAATTCCCAGGTCTTAAGAGATGTAAAAAACCGGAAATCCTGCGGCAGATAACCAAGCAGGCTTCTTAATTCTTTACGGTGTTTCTGGATATCCTTGCCATCGACCAGCACAATTCCTGAAGTTGGCTTCATGAGAGTGACAAGGATTCGCATCAGGCTTGATTTACCGGCGCCATTGGGTCCCAGAAGCCCGAACATTCCCGTACCGAATTCAAGGTTGATATCCTTCAACGCGTGATTACCGTTAGGATAAATTTTATTCAGGCCCTGAATTTCAATCTTCATACTAAAAAATGGAGTTAGGCTTTCTCAATAGGTTTTTGACAATATAAAGACGGCAAAAATTTCAAATGTGGCATTTTAAAATTATGTTCTTTAACATTTTTAACTTTGTGTCCCTTAGTGTATCCTTTGTGTGTGTGGTTAAACTGTTTTTTACCACAAAGGACGCTAAGGAATTCACAAAGTAACACTAAGATTCTATTTTTTCAGTTCTTAACTGTAAATTTAAGAATTCGCAGGAATAACACTAATCGTGAATCTTTCAATGCAATTAAAACAAATTCATAATTTTGTAGCTTAGCAAATTTGGGGTGGTATACAAAACTAACAAAAGAAAAATCATAAATGATCCGGTTTATGGGTTCATAAGCATCCCGGGAGATCTGATATATGATATTATTGAACACCCATGGTTTCAACGGCTGAGAAATATAAAACAACTCGGGCTTACAAGCTTTGTTTATCCGGGTGCAACCCACAGCAGATTCCAGCACTGCCTTGGCGCCCTACATCTGATGGAGTCCGCTCTGCAAACCCTTAAAAGCAAAGATGTCAGAATCTCACCGCAGGAAGAAGAAGCGGCTATGATTGCCATACTTCTCCATGATATTGGTCACGGCCCATTTTCTCATGCACTGGAAAATTCATTAATTACTGGAATAACACATGAAGATCTCTCTCTTCTCCTGATGCAAAAGCTTAATGAAACCTTTACAGGAAGTCTTGATCTGGCAATTGAGATTTTCAGAGGGACTTACGATAGGCAGTTTTTCCACGATCTTACTGCAGGTCAGATGGATATGGACCGACTTGATTATCTCAGAAGGGATTCATTTTTTACGGGTGTTATTGAGGGATCCGTTGGTTCTGACAGGATAATAAGAATGCTTAATGTAGTAAATGACATCCTTGTTATTGATGAGAAAGGGATCTATTCACTTGAGAAGTTTCTCATAGCCCGACGTCTGATGTACTGGCAGGTTTACATGCATAAAACGGTGCTTTCATCCGAAAGCCTGCTTGTTAATGTGCTGAAACGTGCAAAGGAACTGGCAATTAAGGGGATTGACCTTTTCGCAACTCCAGCCCTCAGATTCTTTCTTTACAATAATATAGGCCTGGAAGATATCGGTTCTTCCGGTTTGTTTACCCCTGGACTGATCGCCTCTAATTTTACTCGTCTTGATGATACAGATATCCTTGCTTCAGCCAAATATTGGGCTGATAATTCCGACCCTGTTCTTTCCGATCTGTCAGCCAGACTGATAAACAGGAATCTTCTTTCTGTTGAACTACAGAACGGGCCTTTTTCTGAAAACAGGCTTAAAGAACTAGTGGACAGGGCAGTAAAAGATATGAAGATCAGCCGTGATCTTATTGATTACTATGTCTATACGAACAGCATCTCAAATCTTACATATACACCCGATGCCCCTGAAGTGAGAATCCTGCTGAAAAATGGCACCATTGCAGATATTACTGAGGTGTCGGATATGTTTGAACACAGGCTGTTATCGGAACAGGTTACAAAGTACTTTTTATGTTATCCAAAGGAATTAAGATAAAAAATATCATACATTATGGAATTTAATGCTGCTACAATTGCCGGATTCCTGGAGGGTGAAATAGTCGGGGATCCTGAAATAAAAGTTAATACTATTGCCAGAATTGAGGAAGGACACCCTGGCGCGCTCTCATTTCTGGCCAACCCTAAGTATGAGCACTACTTATATACAACAAAATCATCTATAGTCCTTGTAAACAGGAGCCTTGTTCCGACTGCAAAGGTTGAGGCAACACTTATCAGAGTTGAAAATGCCTATGAATCCTTCGCATCCCTGCTTCAGCTGGTTGATCAGGCAAGACCCCGTAAAAAAGGGATTCATCCTTCTGCCGTCATTGAACAGACGGCTATTGTCGGAAAGGATGTTTATATCGGGCCGTATGTTTATGTCGGCGAGAATTGCTTTATCGGGGATGAGTGTTCACTTTACCCGCATGTATATCTGGGAGACAATACAAAGCTCGGCAGAAAATGCACCCTGAATCCAGGAGTCAAGATTTATCACGATTGTATTGTAGGTGATAATTGTGTTATCCATGCAGGAACAGTTATTGGAAGCGACGGTTTTGGGTTTGCTCCCCAGTCGGACAATGAGTTTATGAAGATTCCCCAGATAGGGAATGTGGTTATTGAAGACAATGTTGAAATAGGCGCAAATGTTGCCATCGACCGTGCAACAATGGGTTCTACGTTCATAAGGAAAGGTGTTAAACTCGATAACCTGATCCAGATCGGGCATAATGTTGAGATCGGTGAGAATACAGTAATGGCCGGACAGACAGGTGTTGCAGGATCATCAAAGATCGGTAAAAACTGTATGTTTGGGGGTCAGGTTGGAATATCTGGCCATCTCAGGGTAGCTGATGGGACTAAGATAGGAGCCCAGTCAGGTATTCCCAGTGATGTGGAAAAAGATAATTCTATTCTTCTTGGATACCCGGCAATAGACCACAGGGATTTTCTCCGATCCTCTATTATCTTCAGACGGCTTCCTGAGTTGAAAAGAAAAATAGATGATATTGAAAAAGCAGTTGAACTTCTTAAAAAAGCATAAATTAGCTGCTTATTTGCATTGAAACAATGTATCATCAGCGCTTAATCCTTTGAATGTTCGGTTTTTTTTGATTTTTTTGTAGCCGATTTGAAAATTATTGCATCGACCAATGAGTGAGAAACAAAGAACACTTGCAAAAGAAGTCAGTCTGAACGGGAAAGGATTGCATACCGGGATAAATGTTACAATAACCTTTAAGCCGGCCCCAGCCAATCATGGATACAAGTTCTGCAGGACCGATCTTCAGGGGAAACCGGTAATAGATGGTTTGGCAGAAAATGTTACTGATACTTCAAGGGGCACCACGCTTACCCAGAACGGCGCTTCAGTCTCGACAATCGAGCATGTTCTTGCTGCCTTACACGGATTAAGGGTTGACAATGCAATTATAGAACTTGACGGACCTGAGGCTCCGATTATGGGCGGAGCTGCCTGGACATTTACCGAAGCTTTAAATCTGGCTGGATTCATAGAATTAAAAGAAGAGCGGAACTAT
>CAZCQC010000239.1:0-3392 GCA_964500155.1 uncultured Rikenellaceae bacterium
CCATTTCATCAATCTTGGATACCAGACTGACCAGTACCATTGTCTGCCCCGGATGGAGTTGACCCCAAAAATAAACGGAGGTGAGCGCAGTGAACCGTTTAAGTTCCAGACGTTTAACATGCTGTCAGCTGAAGCTGTCAATATATGTTTCCCGTTCCTGGCAAATTCACAGGACCAGATTGTATCATTTGGCCCTATAAGACTATCAGGTCTGTCATAATAATTCTTAAAATCAAAGTATCTGATGAGAGTGTCATAAGGACTGAACTGACGGGTTTTATAATTGAAGTTCCAGATAAGACCGGTCTTATCGCACGAAACAGTGGCAACAAACCGGCCATCAGGAGAGATATCCAGTGAGTTCACCCTGCCTTTATGTCCCACCAGTTCAAACAAACAGGCTCCCGTTGAATCATAGATCACTGCCTCATTGTTTTTTACTGCTGCCATAAAGTACTTTCCGCCGGGGAAAAAACGCACCAGGCGGTTGTTCATTAAATAATTCACCGTTGACTCAAAATCAAATACTTTTACCCCGGTCCCGGTGTAAACACATCCTTTGCTGTCCTTAAATATTACCGCAATATACCGGGCATCATCCGACATTTCAGCTGTAACTATATCATTCCCTGACTGGAATGACACGACTACAGAATCTCCGATACCACAGGTGAATATCTCCTTCGTGTCGGTCCAGCCATAGAGAGAAGTGCCCGGCCGGTTAGTCTTCATTGAAAGAATTGAACCTTTTACAGGAATTGTCCGCGGTACAAATTCCGCGGGAATTGAATTTTCCCCGTCAGCAATTTTCTTCTGTAACAGGTTATAGAAATTGCTCAGGATGATACCCTTAATCACAGTTGATGTGGAATCTTCAGGAATAATCCTGAATGCCGTATTAATACTTTCCAGCGGATTGACTTTTTCCTGAAGAAGAGCAAGTGTTGTCAATTCCTTAATTTGTGCCTTACCTTTTTTAGTAAGGTAAAATTGAATTCCGGCTGCCACAATTACAATAAATCCGATGGAAACCAGAGATGAAAGGCGTCTCAATGCTCTCTGCTGGGATTGCAATTTATCCTTGCTTTCACTGATGAACCTGTTGAGAACCGGCGACAGGAAGAGTCTTTTTTCAAATGGCCCGATATAGTTGAGATCATCCCTGCTTAAAGATGTTTTCCTGGCAATAAAAGTCTGGTATGCATTTTCAATGAATAAACGAACTTCGAGCAATTCTTTCTCGGTAAGGGTAAATTTCTCAAAGATTTTGGCTGCCAGTGCATCGTGTCTCAGCTCGAGAAGTCCTGCCTCATCCCTCTCACGCAGAATCCTCAGGTCGACAAACCTGTTCAGGTATTTTATCAGATCCGGTTCAGCTATTTCTGTACCGAATGCCTGCAACGTTTGATGAATTTCCGATTCAGTCATCTGTTTCTTTGTGCCCCTGACAGAGACAAATGATTTCAGGATAGCCATTCCTGTATCCGGATTATCCAATCCTCTGATCTGCTCATCGAGGAACTGTCCGAGCAGGTCAGAAACACTGCCTGACCTGGTAAGCAGCTCTTTTGAAAAAACAGGCGGCGCTCCTTCTTTCTTTTCATCGACTGCGATCCGGAAGATCCTGTCGAGGTAGATCTGGAGATAAGTCAGTTCTATCTCATTGCCTGAAGGGCAAAGCTTATCTATCAGCTCCTCTGAAAATCCGGGTTCTGTCGCGATTCCAAATACCTTACACGGGCCTTCAACAGCTCTGACGGCATTGGTTCTTTTCATTTTCTCAACCCTGAAACGGTTGGTAAAAATGTCGGACAGCTCAGACTCGAATTCTGTCATCGCGGCAAGAAATTCCTCCCTGATGATAAAGATTATCGTGCACCGGGTTTCCGACCCGGATATTTCTTTTACAACTTTAACAAAGTCAGACTTTTCCTGCTGGTTTCCGAAGATGAAGAGCTCTTCAAACTGATCGAAAAGAAGGAAAACAGGCTTAAAATGATCAAGATATATTGACTGTAATTTTTCGCTTATGCTCAGGGTACTATCCAGGGGTGTCAGAGCCTGTTTGCTGAAAGCATCATTCAGACTGTCAATAATACTGCTTCCCCGTCGTACATTCACCGGAAGCCAGTCACTCTCATCGAACCTCGATGCAAGTCCGCAGTTAACAAGCGACGATTTGCCTGTTCCCGACATCCCGTACACCAATAATATTTTCTTCTCGAAAACTCTTCTGTAGAGCTCAGTAATTTCCTGGTCGCGGCCGAAAAAGATGCTGCGGTCAGCAAGGGTATAGCTATCGAGGAACTTAAAGGGAGAATTCATACCCTGATTTTTTTAATTCATTTATCTTTAAATGTTCCGGATCCTTAAATTGGTCCACGATACCCGTCACCTTGCGATCCTACACCTCCACCCCTCCGACAGCCAGCATCATGGCTTTATACTCCTCAAGCAGAATTTTATAGTTACTCAGAGATCTCAGATCGCACTTTTCGGTCATCTCGGTTCCAAGATACATAAGATGCCCGCTTTTGTATTTAGTGTACATAAAGATATCTTTCCGGAGGTCAAATTTCTCCTTCGCATCAATTACCTCCGAGCTTGTATCTATTATGAGAGGTGAGAGATTCAGGAAGTCGTCGAAAGACCGGATTGACTTCATCAGAAGAACAGACTGACTGTCGGAGAATTTGGTCTCATCGATCTCTTCACCTTTGAAATCGGAATCGGAGCTGTTCAGGAGGTCAAGAATATGATGAAATTTTGCTTCATGTATTTTAGGCTTAATAACTTTTATATCCCTTACAGATACAAGCCTGTATCTCGTGAAAAAGGAGATATGCTGAAGGATCATTGTCAGCCTTTCCTCGTATTCGACACATCTTTTTTCGATCTCCGCCTCACCGAGATTGATCTGGTAATGGCCGATATCATTTCTTTCAGGTACCCAGAAATCGAGAGCAGCAAAAAATTTCTTATCGAACTTCTCATTCATTTCGGGCAGGAACCATACTAATTTTTGTTCAGAGTAGGCAGTAGCCAGGGTCCTTATAAGCCAGCAGAAATTACCCATTGTGAGAACAGCAAACCTGTCGGCAAATTCCTTTTTAACCGGGTCAGGCAGGGTAAACTTATTTTTGGTTATATCGTTCCAAACCTGGCAGACCATAATAAAGCTCACAAACTGGATTGTCCTTTCGATGGTCTTGAATATCTGGTCGAGTCTCAACCGTCCGGGATTGCGCATCGAGCCTGAAAAAAGCCTTCTGAGCTCCACTCCGACAGGCCATGGGAAGTTTTTAATTACCAGATCAGCAATTATCCTTAAATCAACATCCTCTTCTTCATCTTTATCGGGCAGGTATTTAGCAAGAGAGGAACGGTAACCC
>CAZCQC010000240.1:0-4844 GCA_964500155.1 uncultured Rikenellaceae bacterium
CCTTTGCGGGCATGGAAATGAAGTTCAGGGGTCTTTATCCTCTCATACTGTTTTGACCCCACATTGAAGAAGGAATATGTCACCGACGGGATTGTGAAGTCACCATAATGCCTTGGGATCAGGAGATACTCAAAAGTCTTCTGTCCTGTGGTTCCGTTCATGCTGTTCTTCAGGTCATCAGTAACCTTTGGATCATAAACCTCAAGGTCGGCAGGCAGATTCATTTCCGGTGCACCTGCCATCTTAAGGTTACCGATACCGGCTATAACGATTTTGAGGTTCACGGCATCAATAACATTCACTGTGTCCTTGTTTAGCGATGAATTCAGAGTTATTTTACCGGCAATTCCTGAAAAATCATCAGGCTTTGTTCCGGGCAATGGATTGACTTTTATTCTAACAGGTTTGCTTAAAACTGCTTTTGGAACTGTTGTGTACGTTGAAAAGAAATCCCCGAAAAAGGGATCCGATTGTCCGGTTTTCTGGCGGATAAGCACAGAGATCTGCACCGGATCAATAGTTATCTCACCGGGTACCTGGGGATAAAGCAGAAACCTCTGTACCACACCTGTCCCGTAAATGGTACCATTAACGCTTTCACGCTGCAGCGATGTGAGTGGCGGTGTTTCCAGGTCAGTTTTAAGAAATCCCTCAAATCCGGGATATTTTATTTCATTAATACCTGATACATCAACCCTTGTGTAAAGTTTAACAGTTACCCCGATATTTTCCCCTATGAAAGCGTCCCTTTTATCAAGCGAAAGATTCACGAATATCTCATCTCCTGTCACTTCTGCCTGATCATCCTCTGTATTCCGGCCACCACCCTGTAAATTTTGCTGAATATTGCCGCTTCCTAAAACCTGAATTCTCAGTGAATCGGAATAATATGCTTTATTCTTTACCGTAATGGAAGCAGGAGGAATAACAAATTTACCCTCTTTTAATGCCTGAATGTAATAAACATATGTGTATGAAGTTTCTCTTGAAATTTTCCCGTTTATTATCTGTGTACTTGAGCTGTATGAGGTCTGGGGACCCATAAGTTTGTAAAATCCTGCAAACGACGGTTCAGAAAATTCTCCGCCCCCTGAGTTAATTGTCCAGGAAACAGTGAACTGCTCACCTGCCCGGACTACTTCAGGATAATCCGCGACAACAGATATCTCCTGTCCTTCTGCAAAAAGGCCCAGAAGCAGTGCAACCATTGCAAGTATTATGTACTTTCCCTTCATTATGCCAATTTACCAGTTTTTAGTGGTTTTTACTCTTGCCTTTGCTGCTTTTGAAAGCTTGACCTTTTCCTGAACGTTTTTCTCATCGTTGGCTATTGCATTTAAAAGCCTTTCAGCATCCTCCTTTGAGATGGATTGCTGCTGCTGCTGATCCTGCTTGTTATTATCCTTTTTTTCCTGATCATCCTGTTTGGGCTGCTCCTGATCCTTCTTCTGATCCTGATTATCTTTGTCCTGTTGCTGTTGCTGTTGCTGCTGCTCTTCCTGCTTCTTAAGCATATCCTGGGCATACGCCAGGTTGTACTTGGCTTCCAAACTTTGGGGATTCAGCTTGAGGGAGTTTTTGTATGCCTCAATGCTTTCCTTCAATTTATTTGCCATCAGCAGTGAGTTTCCAAGATTGTACATGCTGGCCGATCTCTTATCTTTCTCTTCAATCATTTTGTGACTCTCAATAAACTGCTTTCCTGCATCTTCATATTTCTTTTGCTTATAGAGAGCATCACCGGAATTGAAAACGGCATCGCCTGATGTTTTGTTCTTATCCAGAGCTCTTCTGTAGGATATTTCAGATTCGGAGAACTTATCTTTCTCATATTCCCTGTTACCCTGCCTTATGAATTTTCGGTCAGCCTGGGCATACAATGATCCTGTAAAACAGAGCATAAAAAGCAGGATAAGTGCCTCAGACTTTTCACAATACTTTATATGATTTTTATTAAACATCAGTTTTCCAATAATTTATCAGATCTTAAATTTAAATAATCTTACGTTCTGAAGCTTTCTGTTCTTCCTGTCCATGATAATGATTTCAAGGATCAGAAAAAAGAGAGAGAGAGCCGCAAAAACCTGGAACTGATCATTATATTCGGTATACATTGTACTCTCAAGATCATCTTTTTTCATCTTCCTGATGTCGCTGAATAACTCGTCGAGGCCAATACTGGAACTACTTGCCCTTATATAATTTCCTCCGGCACTTATGGCGATTTTTTTCAGAATTTCTTCGTCCAGCTTAGTAATGACTGTTGCACCATCGGGATCTTTCAGGAAATCTCTCCTACCCGCTGTTACTACGGGCACCGGAACTCCTTCATTTGAACCTATTCCGATTGTATGAATAATGATGCCTGTCTTCGATGCTGCTTCAGCTTCAGAAACAGGATCATCCTCATGGTTTTCCCCGTCGGTAATAATAATAATGGCTTTGCTTTTCCCCTCTCCCGGGCTGAATGATCTTTCAGCCAGGTTTATTGCAGCCCCTATTGCCGTTCCCTGCTTCGGAACCATTTCAGGATTAATTGTTGATAAAAACATCTTTGCAGAAATGTAATCGGTGGTAATAGGTATCTGTGTGTAGGCATCCCCGGCAAAGACTATTAATCCGATTTTGTCATTCTCGAGGTTGTCGACCAGTTTAGAGATTGCCTGTTTTGCCCTTGTAAGCCTGTCCGGCTGGATATCTTCAGCAAGCATGGAATTACTTACGTCGAGGGCAATGATCACCTCAACCCCCTGCTTTTTTATTTCCTCGAGCCTGGAACCGAACTGAGGTCTGGCAAGCATTAAAATAACAGCAGAATTGGCAATGAGCAGAAAAGTAAATTTAATAACAGGTCTTATTCTGGAAATCTCCGGTATAAGCCTGCCTATTATTGCAGATTCACCAAGTTTTTTCAAAGAGTTTCTCCTTCTTACCTGATTTAAAATAAATATGGCTGTCATTACCGGGAGCAGGAGCATCAGGTACAGGTATTCAGGATTTGCAAATCTGAAGAGTTGCATGGATAACTTAATTTAAGTCAGTTTCTTTAAAACCGTAAATCGTACAAGCATTTCAATTAGCAGAAGGCAAAAAGCAATTATTGCCGGTATCAGGTATTTCTCATCTTTCCTTGTGAATTGCTTCACATCGATCTTTGATTTCTCCAGTTTATCGATCTCACCGTAAACCTGAACCAGCTTATCATTATCAGTAGCCCTGAAGTATCTGCCCCCGGTCATCTGTGCTATATCCTTCAGGATAGCCTCATCTATTTCCACAGGCATATTCTGGTACTGTGTTCCAAAGGGTGTCTGAACAGGGTATGGAGCTGTCCCCTGAGTTCCGACCCCGATAGTATAAACCCTTACTCCGAAAGTTTTGGCAATACCGGCAGCTGTCGCCGGAGCTACCTCTCCCCTGTTGTTTATTCCGTCGGTCAGCAGGATTATAACCTTGCTTTTGGCATCAGAATCCTTTATTCTGTTGACGGCATTTGCAAGCCCCATCCCGATTGCAGTTCCATCCTCAATCATACCGCTCTCTATCTCCCTAAGAAGGTTTATAAGGACAGCATGGTCAGTTGTCAGTGGACATTGTGTAAAGCTCTCTCCGCTGAATACAACAAGTCCGATACGGTCATAAGGCCTCCCTGAAATAAATTCCGTAGCTACATTCTTTGAAGCTTCGAGCCTGTCAGGTTTAAAATCGCGGGCAAGCATGCTGCCGGAAATATCGAGTGCAAGCATTATATCGATACCCTCCGTTGAAACATCCTGAAATTTATCGGTAGTCTGCGGGCGGGCAAGAACCATTATAATTATTAGAACCGCTGTCATCCTGATCCCAAAAAGAACATGCTGAAGATAATTTCTGATTGTAGGTCCAGATTTTTCAAGCGGTTTTAAACCAGGCATCCTGAAAGAGGCAAATGCTTTATGCTGTTTCAGGACATAAAAGGCTATGATTGCCGGAATAATCAGCAAAAGGTAAAGAAAACCGGGATCTGCAAATGTTATTCTGTTCATATGCCTTTTTCTCCCTGATTAACATTAACGTCACTCTTCTCCTCAATAGAATCAGCAGCCTTTGTAGCTGAAACAAAATAATATGAATCAGAGAATTCCGATTCGTTCTCAGAAGGTTCAGGTTTATATTTGGCAAATTTCACAAGATCGGCTCCTGTCAATACGGACCTGAGCTTATTATATGACTCATCCTTTTTGAATCCTTTCTTAATCAGTGCTTCAAGAGTCTCAGATGTGGTCAGTTCAAGAGAATTTACCCCAAACCTGTTCTCAAGGTATTGCCTGATTATCTCTGTAAGCCGTATGTAGTATTTCTTTGTTTCGCCATTCTGCCAAAGCATCTCGTTCCTGAGCTTTTCAAGTTCACGGAAAGCAATAACATGAGCAGGCTCGGAAATGACCGGAATAATATCTTCTCTCTTTACTCTTTTAAATTTCTTTATTAATTTGATTAATAGCCATATAATTACTGAAACGAGCAAAACAAGCAGTATCCAGGGAAGGATTTCACCCAATGTAAGAGGAGCCCTGTAAGGTGCAGCAATATCAAATATCTTTGCAGAAGTATCGGCAGGCGCTATTTTAACTCTTGCCACTTGCAGGAATGTATAATCAGAAAAAAATCTTTTGAGACCCTTGGAATCAACTATTTCGGCGAAAACAGGATCGATTCTGTAAAAGCCTGAATCAAAGGAGGTAACAAGATATTTTTCAGTAATCCTGATCTTGTTGCCTGGAATTTCTGAAGTGTCGGTTGCAGGTCCTGCCAGTATTTCAATATTTTTTACTAATGAATCCCTGAAAAAAGGAAGCGTCAGC
>CAZCQC010000241.1:0-20716 GCA_964500155.1 uncultured Rikenellaceae bacterium
TAATTCAATAACTTATCGTGTCTTTGATCAGGACAATAGCCTTATTGATAGATTTATAATGAAGAAATAAGGAGTCAATCCGCCCGTCACCAGGGAATTTTTCTTAATCTTTTTGTTATCGTTTCTTAATCCTCCTGAAATAATCAGATGGTACATTTGCATCGTTAATCTATATTATATTTTGTAACATTTTTGTAACATTTACATTGAATACAGTTAAAAATCGCCTAAATTTGAGCTCCGGAATAGAGATCCGAAACCTTTAATACCAACTAAACCAAAATCCTTATGAAAAATGTCCTAATGATTTTGTTATTCCTGGCATCAACATCAGTATTTGCCCAGCGAATAACTATTACGGGAACAGTCTCCGATGAAAAAGGAGCTCCACTTCCCGGCTCCACTGTTCAGCTCAAGGGTACTACTACAGGAGGTCTGACCGATTTAAACGGCAAGTACTCCATTGAGGTACCCGGTCCGAATTCAACACTTGTATTCTCTTTTGTGGGTTATGTTCAAAAAGAGACTCAGGTCCTTAACCAGACTGTAATAAATATAACCCTAAGGGAAGATGTTCAAGGTCTTGAAGAGGTGGTTGTCGTCGGTTACAGTACACAGAAGAAGTTGAATCTTACTGCGGCTGTTGACCAGATAACAAATGAAACTCTTGAAAACAGGGCTGTTCCAAACCTGACCCAGGGTTTACAGGGGGTTATGCCAAACCTCAATATCAGGTTACTTGATGGTAAGCCTATTCAGGCCCCTAGTTATAACATCAGGGGAACAACCTCGATCGGACAGGGAGGCAGCGCACTTATCCTGATTGACGGTGTCGAGGGTGATCCAAGCCTTTTGAATCCGAATGATATTGCAAGTGTATCCATGTTGAAGGATGCAGCTTCTGCTTCAATTTACGGAGCAAGAGGAGCTTTTGGAGTTGTATTGATCACGACCAAGAATCCGGAAAAGGGCAAAACAAGTGTCACATTCTCTTCAAATTATTCATTTAAAAGCCCGATCGCCAGGCCAGATTTTGTTACGGACGGATACACATATGTGAAAATGTTTGTGGATGCCTTTCTGAACGGTGACGGTTCCTTTCCACAGAATATAAACAAGACCCAGAAAGTGTCGCAGGCTTATCTTGATGAATTCAAGCTGAGAGCAGAATCAGGTCAGCCTTATAACACAGTTGAGGTTAATCCTTCTACAGGAGATTATGTATATTATTCCAGTACAGACTGGTACGGTGAGTTATATAAGAATAATACCTCAGCAATGGAGAATAATCTTGCCATAACCGGTAGCGGAGAAAGGACAACTTACCTTATCTCAGGCAGATATATGAATCAGAACGGGCTTTTCCGTTATAATACCGATGATTATAACATGAAGAATATTCGTGCAAAGGGCTCAATTCAGGTATTCCCCTGGCTTGAAATAACCAATAATGCAGATTATTCGGATATGTTCTACCATAACCCCATGAACGTCGGCGAAGGAAGTGGAATATGGAGAAATATAGCTGATGAGGGACACCCCAGTTCGCAGATGTTCAACCCCGACGGCTCTCTGACCATGACTTCAGTCTACACTGTCGGTGATTTATGGTACGGGAAAAACGGAATTGATACCAAGAGACGTGTTTTTAAAAATACTGCAGGTTTAAATGCATCTTTCTTTAACAATACTTTCAGAATAAAGGGTGATTTTACCTTTCAGAACACTGATGTGGACGTATACAGAAAAAGGGTGCAGGTTCCATACAGTGCCAAGCCAGGTGTAACCGCTTATGTAGGAACGACAACTAACGACCTTACATTTGAATTGCGCACAACAAGATATATGGCATCCAACCTCTATAGTGAGTATGAAAATACCTTCGCAGGTGCTCATTATCTTAAATTCATGGCAGGTATCAATTATGAACAGTCAACATATGAGCGGCTTTCAGTTCAGAGAAACGGTATCATCTATGATGACGCCAATGATATTAACCTTACACTGGGTCAGGCAATTACCACCGGTGGAGGCTGGGAAAAATGGGCGATCCTCGGAGGGTTCTCAAGACTGAATTATGCATTCAAGGACAAATACCTGGTTGAAGTGAATGCACGTTATGATGGTTCTTCTAAATTCCCGATTGATCAGCAGTATGCATTCTTCCCTTCCATATCAGCAGGATGGAGAATTTCGAAAGAATCTTTCTGGAATGTTTCTCCAAAACTCATTTCTGATCTTAAATTAAGGGCATCTTACGGATCACTCGGAAACGGGAACATAGGCTCATACGCTTATATCGAACAATTAGGCATTTCTCAGTCAAGCATGATCCTTAGCGGGGTAAGGCCTCAGTATACAAGTCGTCCGAGTGTACTTCCTGATGGAATTACATGGGAAACTTCCACGACCTCAAACTTCGGAATCGACTTTGCAATGCTATCTGACAGGTTACGATTTGTCGGAGATTACTATATCCGAAATACTACTGATATGTATACAATAGGTCTGACATTACCTGCCGTCTTTGGCGCAACTGCTCCAAAAGGCAACTATGCTGACCTGAAGACTAAAGGCTGGGAACTCAACTTATCATGGAGGGACAGGTTTAATGTCGCTGCAAAACCTTTTAACTATAACATCAGGTTTACTCTTGCAGATAACAGGTCCGAAATAACCAGGTACAATAATCCTGATAAACTGCTTACAGATTACTATGTAGGACAGACCATTGGTGAGATTTGGGGTTATACAACCGAGGGATTTTTTATTGATACCGAAGATGTTGCCTCCCATGCAAAACAGAGTCCCGAAATGAGGGCATCCCCGACAAATATATGGTATCCCGGTGATATTAAACTTCTGGACAGGAATGAGGACGGCTTTATTAACAGAGGGACAAACAGGGTGTCGAATCCTGGCGACAGGACTATTATTGGTAACAGTGCCCCGAGGTTTATGTACGGAATAAACCTGGGTGCGGATTGGACTAATTTCTTCTTTTCGGCATTCTTCCAGGGAGTTGGAAAGCAGGACTGGTATCCAAGCACTGAAGCAGAATTTTTCTGGGGTCAGTACAACCGGCCTTACAATAATGTACCAACATTCCATCTTGGAAATATGTGGACACCGGATAATGTAGATGCTTATTTCCCGAGAACAATGTCACGCGCTGCATCAAGCAATACTGCCAGGGAACTTGGCGTTCCTCAGACAAAATACCTTCAGAACGTAGCATATATCAGGATGAAGAATATTCAATTTGGTTATACACTTCCAAAAAATCTGATTTCGAAAATCAGAGCAAATGAATTGAGAGTCTATGTCTCAGGAGAAAACCTCTGGTCGTGGTCACCACTTTATAAACTTGTGAGGCACATTGATGTTGAAAACACAGGTCCATCAGATCAGGTGTTCAGTCCTGGCGGTAATGCGGGCGACGGATATAATTACCCAATGTTAAAAAGCGTAACCCTGGGCTTGTCAATCGGATTCTAACATTTAAAATTTACAATTATGAAAAAACAATATTTGTGGTTTATTATTTTAAGCTTTTTCGTTATAAGCTGCGAGCTGGAACAGCTGCCTGAGGCTACTACATCAAGGGAAGCTGTGTTCAGTAATGCGCAGGGACTGAGCTTATATACCAATTCCTTCTATACAATGTTACCGAATGGTAACGGAAGTACAACACTCGATGCTATGGCTGACTATCTTGCTGTTAAGGAAATACCGAGCTTTTTGCAGGCAGCTTATGCTCCAACAAACAGTTCCGGCTGGGACTGGGGCGATCTGAGGAATATTAACTATTTCCTACAGTACAATGTCGATCCGAAAGTCCCGGTGGAAACCAGGAAGAATTATAATGGAATTGCAAAGTTCTTCCGGGCTTATTTCTATTATGAAAAGATCAAAAGATTCGGTGATGTTCCATGGATAGGGAAACCACTTGATGTTTCGGACACAACAATACTTTATGGTCCGCGTGATTCACGCACTCTTGTTATGGACTCAGTCCTGGCAGACATTAACTACGCATGCGCTAACATTATTTCAACAAGCGATGCTACAAGAAGTCTTGTAACAAAGTATGTTGCCTATGCTTTGAAATCAAGGATCTGTCTGTTTGAGGGCACATTCAGGAAATACCATACTGAATTAGGACTGACTGCCTCTGCAAATACATGGCTGACAGAAGCCGCAGCAGCTGCTAAGTCAGTAATGGATGGTGGTGTGTACTCAATTTACACGACTGGTGGGACGACAAAATCTTACAGATCTTTATTCACAAATGCAACACCAATCGCTGCAGAGGTTATGCTTGCTGCTGTAATGGACCTTACACTGAATGAGCTTCACGACGCCAACTGGGCTTACACAAGTGGAACATACTGGGTCAAAGGAAGCTTTATCCGCAGTTTTATAAATACTTACCTGCTGGAAGACGGTACTCCGTTTACAAATACTACCGGATGGGAAACCATGTTATTCAAAGATGAGGTTAAAGGCAGGGATAAAAGGCTTCAGCAGACTATAAGACTGGGGGATTACAAAAGAATCAGTGGTGGAGTTCAGATTCCCGGACCACCGCTCTTTTCATATACTTTCACCGGGTACCAACCGATTAAATGGACCCTTGATGATATGTACTATGATACAAGAGACCTTAATATAAATTCTGTTGCTCTTTTCAGGTATGCGGAAGTACTTCTGAACTTTGCTGAAGCAAAGGCTGAAATGGGAACCCTTACTGATGAAGAGTGGGCAGCAACTATAGGTAAACTTCGTTCAAGAGCTGGAATAACAGGAGGTCTGACTGCAAAGCCAACAGTTGTTGATCCATATATTCAGTCTGTATATTTTCCTGCTATAACCGATCCGGTAATTCTCGAAGTAAGAAGAGAAAGGGGAATCGAACTGAGTCTTGAAGGGTTCAGGTTTCCTGATATCTTAAGATGGAAAAGAGGTGATCTTATGAAAATGGAATGGAATGGCTTTTATGTTCCAACCCTTCTAACTCCGATGGATCTTAATGAAGATGGTATACTTGATGTTGTATTCTATCAGGGAACAAAACCTTCTCCCGCTCTATCAGGCGTTGAATATGTCAACGTATCTCCAACGATCGGTACAAATCAGAATTCTCAGAGACTAAAAAATGATACCTCTGGTGAGCTTACGTGGATGAATAACCTGACCAGGAGCTGGGATGACAAGCGTTATTATTATCCGATCCCGGAAACTGACAGACTGAAAAATCCAAATCTGGGTCAAAACCCGGGTTGGTAGTCAATTTCGGCATTTAAAGTTTTTTAACCGCAAAGTACGCAGAGTTATAACGTTGTTAATTAGTTCTTTGCGAACTTTGCGGTTAATTTTTCAATTCCAAATAATAAAAAATGAAATCAAAACAGTTTGTTTCAGGACTGGCAATAATGATTATGATTGTGTTTATTGCCAGCAACCAGGCTTCCGGACAATCGAAAAAAGAGACACCGATAAATATTATCACTTATAACATCCGGATGAATACGGCGGGTGACGGGGAGAATGCCTGGCCGCTCAGGAAGGAAAAGGTAACCGGACTTTTAAAATTCCATCAGGCAGATATTTTTAATGTTCAGGAGGCTCTGCCGGAGCAGATGGATGATCTGACTACCTTGATGCCTGAATTTGATCATGTTGGTATTGGACGTGATGATGGTAAAAGAGCAGGTGAACATATGGCTATCTTCTTTAAAAAATCGAGGTTTGAAAAATTGGATGATGGGATGTTCTGGTTAAGTGAGACACCCGATAAACCTGGATTCGGTTGGGATGCAGCATGCAACCGCACTTGCACCTGGATTAAACTAAGGGATAAAATTACGAAAAAGTGTTTCCTGGTTCTCGATACACATCTTGATCACAGGGGTATGAAAGCCCGGGAAGAGGGGGTTAAGCTTATTCTTAGCAGGATCCCTGAGTTAAACAAAGAAAACCTTCCGCTGATATTCACAGGCGATTTTAATCTTGTTAAGGAATCTGCCCCGGTCCAGGATGTGTTAAAAGTACTGAATGACGCGCACGACAAATCTCTTACACCGCCTTACGGACCTGAAGGGACAAGCGGAGGATTTGCAGTAAGGGGAAAGAGCAGGGTAATTGATTTTATCTTTATTAATCAGAAAGTTACTGTACTTAGGCATGGTGTGCTTTCCGACTCATTCAATATGTTTTATCCTTCGGATCATCTACCTGTTCTGGCAGAAGTAAGATTAAATTAGGAGATTTTCGATTTCAGCCCAGGTGCTGACTCTTGTGTGCCTTGAATCTGTTTTCAGCATGTTATGAGGCTGGGAAAATAATATTTTCCGACCATCGAAATGATCGAGGTTTTTAAAATGATCATCAATCATTATATCTGCTTTCACTATACTCTTATCACCGCAAAACACAAGTTGCTTCCAGGAGATAAAAGGAAAGTTTTTGTGCATCCAGAGCTGCTTGTCTGTGAGGCAATAAGGAAATTCAGTAGCCAGTGAGACAACAATTATCTTATAATGATCATTAAGCTTCATTAGTACTTCACGACTGTCGGGCATAACAGGAAGTTCCCTGAAAAAGCCTGGTGAGCTAACCCATCGGCGCTGATTCTTAAATGCCTCTTCCTCAAGAAGTCCGGCGATATCATTTATGGTCAGCTTTTGTCCTGTCTCCCGCTCATGTAACTCAAAAAATGTGGTATAAACATCGGCCAGAACGCCATCCATATCAACTAAAATGCGCTTTTTCATTATTCCGGTTTAAATGTCTTGTATTGCTGTAGTCCTGCAGTCTGGAATTCTTCCGGTGATTTTCCTGTTCATCAGCTTATTCTTGATTTTAAGAATTATTAAGGTTTGAAAATAAAAAAAAGCAGGATCATTATTGCTTATTAAGTTCGATTTAATTTACTTTTACCTGCGCGTATGCTACTACAGCCATTTGAAAAGTGTTTTAGTATTAATTGAAAATTATGAAGAGAATCAAAAGAATTCTAAAAAACCCCCAATTCCTCCTGTCGCTTGCATCGGTCAAAGTGCTTATTCTTGCAACCGGCCTGGTTATAAACGGGCAGTCGGTAAAAAATAAGGCTGTCAGGCTTGAAAGGCTCGATGAACAACACAAGGTAAATGTATATATCAATGGATCATTATTCACAACATATCAATATCCGTCTGATTTTGAGAAGCCTTTTCTTTATCCTGTTTATGCACCGAACGGATCAGTTATTACACGAGGATTCCCCCTTGTACCACGCCCGGGAGAAAGAGTGGATCACCCTCACCAGGTTGGAATATGGTTTAACCATGGAAATATTAACGGACTGGATTTTTGGAATAATTCATCAGCCATACCGGCGGATAAAAAGGAATCTTACGGACATATTTCAGTTCAGAAGATCATCGGGGCTGAAGGGGGGAAGAAGGGGATACTTGAAGTTTCCTCCGACTGGAAAGATAACAAAGGATATACTCTGCTGACAGAAAACACGAAATATGTATTTTCGGCCGGTAAGACTTTCAGAACGATCGATCATATTACGACACTTACTGCTTTAAACAGCCCGGTATTGATAAGCGACAACAAAGAGGGACTATTTGCGATAAGGGTGGATAGGGCTTTTGAGATGCCATCAAATGAATCACTGATATTTACTGATGAAAAAGGTAATCTTACAACTGTTAAAGCAACAGATAACACGGGTGTAACAGGTATGTATACCTCAAGTCAGGGATTGAAAGGGGATGCAGTATGGGGAACCAGGAACAACTGGGTATTGCTTACTGGGGTGAAAGATAAAACTACGATCACATTTGGCATTTTTGATCATCCGAAAAATCCCGGGTATCCTGCATATGCACATGCAAGGGGCTACGGGCTCTTTTCAGTGAATAACCTTGGTCAGAATTCATACGATCCGAAACAGGAGAAGAGGGTCTGGAATCTGGCAAAGGGAGAATCGATTACTCTGCACCACAGATTTTATGTTCAGTCGGGAACTGAGTTGACACCTGAAAATGCGGATAAGATATTTAAACAATTTTCGAAAATGTATTAACGCCCAACCACCATGACAAAATTCAACATCTTAAAATCCGGGTTAGCCACAATGGCCGTTCTTTTATTCTTCTCATTTACAATTGTCTCATCTGCGGCTCCACCAAAACAGATGTATTATGAACTAAAAATTTACCGGTTAAAAGATCCGGGTAAAGGTGCCGTTATTGACAAATATCTGAAAGAAGCTTTTATTCCGGCAATGCATAAAGCAGGAATACCAACTATTGGAGTTTTCAAACCAGTTGAGACAGATACGGCATATGGAAAAATGGTCTATGTATTTATCCCATATAAGACTATAGATCAATATCTTAATGCTATAACAAAACTTGAGAACGATCCTGTTCACCAGCAGGCAGGTAAGGATTTTCTTGACGCCCCATATAATGATGCTCCCTTTACCAGGTATGAGAGTGTATTCATGAAGGCCTTTACGCTAATGCCAGAGTTCAGAGTCCCTTCCTTTACCACTCCCCGGGGAGAAAGAATTTATGAATTAAGGAGTTATGCGAGTTGGACAGAGGCAAAAGCAACAAAGAAAATACACATGTTCAACGAAGGCGGCGAAATGGCTATTTTTGAAAAAATTGGGGCTAACGCTGTATTTTATGGTCAGGTATTATTAGGCAGTCAGAAACCAAGGCTGATGTATATGACAACATATGCTGATATGAATTCGCAAAAGGAGCACTGGACTGCATTTTCGAATCATCCTGACTGGAAGGCCCTCAGATCAAAGGAGGAATATGCAAATACGGTTATAAAAGCGAACGCATACCTTCTACATCCGACAGACTACTCAGATTTCTGATTTTACCCCCCAACCCCCGCCAGCTGGCGGGGGGCTGGAAAAGTAAAACAGGATTTGACCCCACTTTAGGGGGGCAGGAGGGCTAAGCAGGGAATTCTATTTTTGAAATAGCATGTTCTACCTCAGCATCAGTTAGCTCATGATCGGGAAGGTTGTTTTCGAAATACTTCTCATAAGCTGAAATGTCGAAATGTCCATGTCCGCTAAGGTTAAAAAGTATCGTCTTCGAGACTCCCTCGATATCAGCCTTTCTTGCCTCATCAAGTGCACCCGCAATTGCATATGTTGATTCGGGAGCAGGAAGAATGCCTTCGTTTCTCGCAAAAAGGACACCTGCCTCAAAGCATTCTCTCTGCATTTTTGCCTTTGCCTCAACTAAACCGTCTTTCCTGAGCTGACTTACAATTGTTCCGGCGCCGTGATATCGTAAACCGCCCGCATGTATCTTCTCAGGCATAAAATTATGCCCGAGAGTATACATGGGAAGGAGAGGGGTCATACCGGCAGAATCACCAAAGTCGTACATAAATTTCCCTTTCGTAAGTTTCGGACATGAGGATGGCTCAATTGTCAGCAGTCGTGTCTTCTTCCCATTTATCAGGTTCTCGCGCAGGAACGGAAATGCAATTCCGGAGAAATTTGACCCGCCACCGAAGCATCCAATAACAACATCGGGATAATCATCGGTTTTTGCCATTTGCAGAATAGCTTCCTGTCCTATGATTGTCTGGTGAAGTATAACATGGTTGAGCACACTTCCTAGAGAGTATTTTGTATATGGGTCTTCAGCCGCAATTTCCATTGCTTCTGAAATTGCTATACCCAGACTGCCTGGAGAATCCGGATCTATTTCAAGAACTTTCCTGCCCGAGACCGTCATAGTTGATGGCGATGGAATTACCTTGGCATTATAGACATTCATCAGGAGCTTGCGTCCGGGTTTCTGGTTATAACTGACCTTTACCATGAAGACCAGCAGTTCAAGTCCGAAATGAGCGCAGGCATAACTCATTGCACATCCCCATTGTCCGGCACCGGTTTCTGTGGTGATCCTCCTGACTCCCTCCTGCTTATTGTAATAAGCCTGTGCAATTGCTGTGTTGGCTTTATGGGAACCTGAATAATTGCCACCCTCATACTTAAAATAGATTTTGCTTTTTGTACCCAGGACTTTCTCCAGGTTTACTGCCCTGAACAAAGGTGATGGACGATAAGTTTTATAGAGGTCAAGTACTTCATCGGGTATTTCGATATACCTTTCATCTGATACTTCCTGTTTAATCAGCTCCATGGGGAATACAGCAGCCAGAGCCTCAGGCCCTATAGGCTGTCGTGTTGCAGGGTTAAGCGGCGGAAGCGGCTTATTGGGCATATCCGCAACAACATTATACCAGTGACGCGGCATCTCTCTTTCGCTCAGTAAAATTTTTGTGATCTTTTTCATTGGTTTAAATTATTAAGTGGTTTAAAGTTTTTAAAATAAAAAAGGCATGCTGTGAACAGCATGCCTTTACAGATAAATATCTTGACGATTATATAACGGCCTTTTTCACAGCTTAAATTTTCGAGCTGCGCCAGGACCAGGAATATAATGTTCCAATTTTCATGGCATCAAAAATAAGTAAAAATTTTAATTTGCAAGAAAAAAGAGGAAAAATTTTAATTTCTTAAATATTACCATTGGTTTTAGTATTAATCTGTTAAAATTGATATTTATCTTTTTACCCCCTTCCCAACCCTTCCCCCATGGGGGAAGGAGACTTTTCCCCCCTGGGGGAAATAAGAAAGGGGGTGTCTCGCCTATTCAGATGTTTATTCATGTACAATTGCCCCAACCTTCCTCAAATCATCAAAAAAATCCGGGTACGACTTAACAATACAATGCGAATCCTTAATGAATACTGTGTCCGAAGCACCCAATGCTGCAACAGCAGCGGCCATTGCTATACGGTGGTCATCATGAGAATTTACTCTTGCTCCTTTCACATTTCCTCCGGTAACAATAAGATAATCATCGCTCATTTCGACCTTTATGTTCATTTTACCAAACTCTTCTATAAGTGCTGATGCCCGGTCACTTTCTTTATGCCTAAGCCGTGAGGCACCTTTTAGTCTTGTTACACCTTTGCAATAAGATGCCAGAGCAACCAGAGGAGGGAAGAGATCGGGCGATTCGGTGGCATCAAATTCAAAAGCTTTAAGATCAGATTTTGATACCTCAATATTACTTTCACAAATCTTCATATTTGCACCGGCTTTCTCCAGTGCCTTAAGTATTCCTGTATCGCTCTGAAAGCTGTCAGTCCGCAAACCTCTGATTTTTATTTCTCCGTTAATAGCTCCTGCAACAAGAAGGAATGACCCGCCGCTCCAGTCACTTTCAATCTCATAAGTCACCGGTATGTATTTCTGCTGCCCGGGTACCCTGAAAACTTCATAATTCTCATTGGTGATTATTATGCCAAAAGCTCTGAGAACTCCAAGTGTCATGTCAATATAGGGTTTGCTCTTCAGGTTGTTGACTTTAATGATCGATGTGTCATCAGTAAGTGGTAGTGCCATAAGTAAACCTGAAAGGAGCTGAGAACTGACTGAACCATCAATTTCGCAAAGACCTGCTTTAATAGGTCCCCTGATTGTAAGCGGAAGAAATCCGTTGGTAGCTGAACATATTACTCCCAGCTGATTTAATGCATCTCCTATCATATTCATGGGTCTCTTTTTCAGCGAACCGGCACCTGTCATTGTTATTTCTTCATCAAAAAGTGCTGCTATTGGCGAAAACAGACGTATTGCCAGTCCCGATTCGCCACAGTTCAGCTTCTTTTCTTTCAGCTCACCGGAGCCTGTGATCTTCATTTTGTCAGCCTGAGGTTCAACCCTTGCTCCCAGACTTACAGCTATGCTCATTGCTGCCAGGGAATCATCGCAATACGATGGATTCAGTAAAAGGCTCTGCCCGTCTGCCAGAATAGCAGCAGCAATAGCCCTTTGAGTCATACTTTTTGATGGTGGGGCTTTAATCTCACCCTTTACAGACGAGGGCTCAACGGATCTTTCCATAGAATCTGATTTCTTATTTTTTCCTTCCGGTATTATCAATACTATTGTTCATGATCCTCATCTGATGATTTATTGACTCCTGATGTATTGCTTTAAAGATTGTATCTATCATCTCCCTGCTCAGCCCTTTTACCTGACCGTTTATCATCACTTTTTTAATTATTTCATCCCAGCGTGTTGTCTGCAAGATAGTAATATTATTTTCCTTTTTGTACTGGCCTATCGTTTCTGCAACTTTCATCCTTTTTTCAAGAATATCCAGAAGTGTGTCATCGAATACATCGATCTGCTGCCTTAATTCGCCGAGGATATCGAGCAGTCTGGGATCAGATGCCACGGGGCTCCTGAGAACTAGTCTGCTCAGCAATTCCCTTAGCTCATTGGGAGTGACCTGCTGGGCAGAATCGCTAAGGGCGTTATCGGGATCGATATGCGATTCAAGCATAAGCCCGTCAAAGTTAAGGTCCATTGCTTTCTGTGAAATCTCGAAAAGATATTCCCTTGCTCCCGAAATATGACTCGGGTCACAGATAATAGGCAGGTCAGGTATACGACGTCGGAGCTCTATAGGCAATTGCCAGTTGGGCTGATTCCTGTAAATCGTTTTTTCATATGTCGAGAATCCCCGGTGAATAGCTCCCAGCCTTGTTATCCCTGCTTTAGCTATGCGTTCGATAGCCCCGATCCAAAGCTCAAGGTCGGGATTGATCGGATTCTTTACCAGGACCATCACATCGACACCTTTTAATGCATCTGATATCTCCTGCACTGTGAAGGGATTAACAGATGTCCTGGCGCCAATCCACAGCATATCGATACCATATTTAAGTGCCTCATATACATGTTTTTCATTAGCGACCTCTGTCCCTACCATGAGACCGGTTTCCTGCTTAACCGTTCTCATCCATTTAAGACCTTCAATCCCTACTCCTTCGAATGAATTGGGGCGTGTTCTGGGTTTCCAGATCCCGGCACGAAATACGCTTACTTCTTTTATCTGAGCCAACTCGGTTGCCGTAGCCATCACCTGCTCCTCAGTTTCTGCGCTGCATGGGCCGGATATAAGAAATGGCCTTGACTTATAGCCTTTCCATTCATTCGCGAGAAATGTTTTCAATTCAAGTACCATATGACTTCATTTTTTAATTTAAGATCTTCCTTATTTTGTTAGCCTCTTCCATCAGAGCTTTCAAACCATCTTTATCCTTTTCTGAAATCATTTTTCTGAAGAGGTTCATCTTTTCAATGTAAGTGTCCAGTACCTCAATAATGAACTCTGAATTTTCAAGAAAAATAGGTGCCCAGGTTTCTCCGTTACTCTTGGCAAGTCGTACCGTACTTTCAAAGCCTCCTCCCGCGAGTGTCAGAATATTTTGTTCTTCACGCTCTTTGTCAAGAACGCTTAGTGCCAGTGAAAAAGAGGTAATATGAGAAATATGTGATACATAAGCAACATGAACATCATGATCGCTTGAATTCATATAGACTTTTCTCATATTCAGGATATCGAGCATTTTCTCAACCACACCAAGCGCATCCTTATCACTGAGTTCACGATCGCAGATGATTGCATTCTTATAATCGAAAAGCCTGCCAATCGCAGCAAGCGGACCTGAAAACTCGGTACCTGCCATTGGATGAAGCGCTACATATCGTCCACGGGCAGGATGATTAATTGATATTTTTGCAATTTTTTTCTTCGTGGAGCCCATATCGGCCACTACCTTAGTTGTTCCGGCTATCCTTTCAAGTATTCCGGGAAGCATTTTACAATTTGTATCAACAGGTGTACTGAGAATTATCAGATCGCTTCTGTCCACTGCATTTTCAAGCGTATCCGTTTCATCAACCAATCCGCATAACTGTGCAATATTCCTGTGTTGCAGATTTGAATCGACACCTATTATTTTATCAGCGAATCCCCGCTTGCGAAGGTCAATCATCAATGAGCCTCCAATTAGTCCTATTCCAACAACCGAAACTGTCATATTTGTGATTTGTGATTGGTAGGTCGCATAAAAAGTTGGCGCCGATTTGAAATCGGTGCCAGGAATATGGATAACATTCTATTGGCACGGATTTTAAATCCGCGCCAGCGTGAGTGAGGGAATGTACTTGTTTTCATTAATTATAAATTAAGTTTTTTATTCTTTCATTTGCTTCCCTTAACCTTTTATTATCAGCGCACAAAGATATACGAATATAGCGTTCTCCCATGCTTCCGAAAATGAATCCAGGGGTGATGAATACATGAGCCTTGTTAAGGATCTCTTCTAAAAACTCTTCACAACTTCCGGTTTCATCGGGGATCTGTCCCCAAACAAACAGACCGGTCTGTTCCCTGCTGAATTTACAGGAAAGCTGCTTCATAATTGATTCAGCAGTTTCACGACGCTCAGCATAGACTTTATTCACCGTATCATACCATGATTCTGGATTACCCAGCGCTTCAGCAGCTGCCAGCTGAAGAGGCAGGAACATCCCTGAATCCATATTGCTTTTTACTTTGAGAATGTTTCTGATATAATCGCTGTTACCGGCAACCATACCAATCCTCCAGCCTGCCATATTATGGGATTTGCTTAATGAATTGAGTTCAAGGGAATTTTCCTTTGCACCCTCAACTGAAAGAAGACTCAGATAATCCTTATTAAGTATGAAGCTATAAGGATTGTCGTTGCACAAAAGGATATTATGATCACGGGAGAAAGAGACCAGTTTTCGGAAGAGGCTTACCGATCCCTTTGTCCCGGTTGGCATGTGCGGGTAATTAACCCACATAAGCTTTACATTGGTAAGATTTTCTCTTTCAATGGCATCTAAATCAGGGAACCAGCCGGTTTTTTCGGCAAGATCATAATACCTTACCTTTCCGCCTGTAAGTTTTGTAACTGAAGAGTAGGTCGGGTAACCCGGATTTGGAACAAGAACTTCATCTCCGGGATTTACAAAAGCCATACTAATATGCATGATTCCCTCCTTGCTTCCCATAAGCGGGAGGATCTCATTTTCCGGATCAAGCCTGACCCTGAAATACTTAAGGTACCAGTCGGAGAAAGCTTTCCGTAATACAGGACTTCCGTTATAACTGGGATATCCATGAACATTCGGTTTGCATGATTCCTCAGCAAGACGCCTTATTGTATTTTCCGATGGCGGCTGGTCGGGACTTCCTATGCCAAGATTGATAATGTCAGCTCCTGCATTGCGCATTTCTTCTATCTGCCTGAGCTTGCGGGAAAAATAGTACTCCTGTATACTATTGGTGCGATCAGCAGGTTTAACTTTCATAAAGCATGTCTCCTTTATTATAAACGCCAAGTACCTCTAAATTGCTGGTATATTCTTTGAGAATGGATTCAATCAGCTTCATATCGGAATGGTCAGGCAGTTCAAGATCGAGGTAGAACATGTACTCCCAATCACCGTTCAACCTGGGAACTGACTGGATCTTGGAAAGGTTGATGTTCATTTCAGCAAGCTTCACAAGAACTGCGGCAAGCGATCCTGGTTTGTGTCCCGTGGCAAAACAGATTGATACTTTATTCCCTGTTTTATTTCCCTTTTCCTCGCTGCCGATTACAAGGAACCTGGTGTAATTTTTCTTATAGGTCTCAATCCCTTCGGCAAGGATCTCGAGTCCATAGATTTCAGCTGAACTGAATGAAGCAATTGCTCCTATCTTTTTCAGCTTATGTTCCGATATAAGCTTTGCACTACCAGCAGTATCATCTGATTCGACAAGTGTTATTTCAGGGTATTGATTCAGAAAAGTCATACACTGAGCCAGGGCAATTGGATGTGACCGGATCTGTTTTATGTCGTGAATAGTTTGTCCGGGAAGAGCCATCAGATTCTGTCTGACTCTGAGATTATGTTCCCCCAGCATTTTTAATCCCGATTCCCTTATAAGGCTATAATTATAGAGTATGCTTCCCGACCGGGCATTTTCGATGGCCATCATTGCGAGATCAGCATTCCCTTCCCTGACTGAGTTCAGAGTCTGGTCAAAAGTTGTGCAGGGGATTATTTCTATATCCTCATTACAAAAAAACTGTCTGGCTGCAACTTCGCGAAAACATCCTTTTTCTCCCTGAATTGAAATTTTCATCTTCTGTATGTATTAAAAAAAGAAGGGTCCCTTTTCGGGGACCCTTGCTTTCATATATGATTTCTTATCTGTATACAAAAATCCCCTTATTTCTTTTTGCAGTAAAAAAAGAAGAAGAAAAAAGAGAAGAAATAATTGTATACAATATTCATTGTGTAGGGTTATTGGCTTACAAAAGTAATTCAATTATTAAAAAACACAAATAAAAATCAAAAAATATTGGTTTTTAATGAGAATCTATTAAGTCTAACTCTGTGGTTTTCTGTGTCTCCTCTGTGCCCCTCTGTGTAAGTCCTTAAAATCCTTTTAGTTACACAGAGATCCACTGAGAAGTCACAGAGATCACAGAGAACTGCCTTCGCCAGCGCGGATTTGTAATCCGTGCTATTCGGTTCTGATCAATGTAGTTTAGGCACCGATAGGGAATCGGTGCCAGCGTTTCAGAAAAATAGCTTTGCGATTAAAGGATTTATTTATGCCGATTTAAAAGAACTTCTTCTATCTCTGAGAATGAAATACTTTTTGCTTTTAGCAGAATCAACAGGTGATAGAGCAAATCCGCAGCTTCGTTTTTGAACAATTCCGGATCATCATCTTTAGCTTCAATAATCAGTTCAACAGCTTCTTCACCGACTTTCTGGGCGACTTTGTTTATCCCTTTTCGAAACAGCTTGTTCGTATATGATTCTTTAATATTATTATCAATTCTTTGATTTACAATTTGTTCCAGCTCAAATATGAAACCTTTTGGGATTTCTTCCCCGAAGCATGATTTTCTGCCTGTATGGCAAACGGGTCCAGCCGGATTGACTTTAATCAGAAGAGCGTCATTATCACAATCTATTGTTATTCCTTTAACAATAAGGAAATTCCCTGAAGTTTCGCCTTTTGTCCAGAGCCGGTTTTTGCTCCGGCTGAAAAATGTGACTTTCCCTTCCTCCTGAGTTTTTTTGAACGCCTCTTCATTCATATATCCGACCATCAGGACCTGAAGAGAATTATTGTCCTGGATTACAACCGGGACAAGACCGTTTCCTTTATTAAAATCAATAAATTCCATATTTAATATTCTTTAACTCTGTGGAGCTCTGTGTTTCCTCTGTGACCCTCTGTGTAAGTTTCTGGATTCTTTTTGTTACACTGAGATCCACATAGAAGTCACAGAGAGACACAGAGGCTCATTTAATGTCTTACATTTATGTTTCTTGTTGATAAGTACTCTTTTAGTTCCGGGATTGATATTTCCCCATAATGAAAAATACTTGCCGCCAGGGCGGCGCTACAAGTGGTTTTTGTAAAGATCTCCCTGAAGTGCTCCATTGTTCCGGCCCCACCTGATGCAATTACAGGGATGTTTACATTTTTGCTTACCTCTCTTGTAAGCTCAACCGAGAACCCTGATTTTGTACCATCTGCATTCATTGAGGTAAGAAGTATTTCACCGGCTCCCTGTTTTTCGGCGTTTACAGCCCAGTCAACTGCTTTTGTCCTGGTAGGTGTACGGCCTGCATCGATATATACAATCCATTCATTGTTCACGAAATGGGTGTCAATTGCAATGACCACACACTGGCTGCCGAAACGTTTTGCAACCTGTGTTATCAGTCCGGGATTTCTGAAAGCGGAAGTGTTGATACTTACTTTGTCTGCCCCGGCGCTTATCAACAGGGCTGCATCGTCAATAGTATTAATTCCACCGCCGACAGTAAAAGGAATATTAATTTCAGCTGCAATTCTACCAACAAGTTCAGCAAAAGTTTTCCGTTTTTCAATTGTTGCAGTAATATCCAGGAAAACAAGCTCATCAGCACGTTGTTCAACATACTTTTTTGCAAGTTCTACCGGGTCGCCGGCATCGCGGATATCAATAAAATTGATTCCCTTGACTGTTCTACCGTCTTTTATATCGAGACAGGGAATGATCCTTTTCTTTAACATAGCAGGCTGAGTTCTTTTAAGTCCAGAATTCCTTCATATAATGCTTTTCCGATAATGGCACCTTCACAGCCAATCAGAGATAATTCTTTAATATCATTTATAGATGTTATACCACCACTGGCAATTAAGTTAAGCCCGGGTATCTCAAGTATTTCTTTATACAGTCCGACCGAAGGTCCCTTTAGCATGCCATCTTTATTAATATCAGTGCAAATGGCGTATTTAATGCCCCTTGACCTGTAATCGGCAATAAATTTTATAATATCCGAATCAGAGCTTTCAGCCCACCCTTCCGTTGCTATTTTGCGGTTCGCCGAGTCTGCTCCCAGCATTATTTTCTCCCTACCCCATTTTGAGAGCCATTCAAGGACGAGAGGCTGGCTGGTCACTGCAATGCTTCCACAGGTAACCTGTCTGGCGCCGCTGTTGAAAACAATATATAGATCATCATCAGATCTTATGCCACCACCGAAATCGATTCTCAGCGATGTACCGGCGGAAATCTTTTCAAGAATTTTATAATTGACAACTCGTTTTTTAAGAGCTCCGTCAAGGTCAACCAGATGAATATATTTAATACCGCTATCCTCAATCCGGCGCGCCACTTCAAGTGGATTCTCATTATATATTTTTTTGGTGGAGAAATCCCCTTTTGTAAGCCTTACACACTTGCCATCAATAATATCGAGTGCAATAATTATCCTCATAATTCAAGGAAGTTCTTAAGAATTTTTATACCGGTGTCAGCTGATTTTTCCGGATGAAACTGTACAGCATAGAAGTTATCCTTGTGCATTGCAGCGCTGAAAGGCAGAACATAGTCGCAGATTGCCAGGGTAAAATCAGTTATTTCAGCGTAGTAGCTGTGAACATAATAGACATCCTCATCAACTCTTATATTCCTGAAAAGGGTTCCCTTTAATGCAGAGAAATCGTTCCACCCCATATGCGGGACTTTTTCAAAAGGAGGGAATTTCTTTACAGCTGCATCAAAAATTCCAAGGCATTTTGTCCCACCTTCATCAGAAAAGCCGCACATAAGATGCAAACCCAGACATATCCCGAGAACCGGCTGTTTCAGAGAGATTATTACCTGATCAAGCTTTTTCTCCTTAAGATATTTCATTGCACTCCTGGCTTCTCCAACACCCGGAATTATAATTTTATCCGCAGCAACCAATTCTTCCTCAAGGTCAGTTACCATGGAATCGAATCCCAGACGTTTGACGGCATTCTGAACAGATTGGATATTTCCTGCATTGTATTTTAGAATTGCTATCATAATGTGCCTTTAGTGGAAGGTAAATTAAAATTATCTGTCTTTTTTACAGCCATTTTCAGACTTTTGGCGAAAGCTTTGAATATTGCCTCGATTTTATGATGGTCGTTATCTCCATCAGCTTTTATATTGAGATTGCATTTTGCACTGTCGCTGAAAGACTTAAAGAAATGTAAAAACATTTCCGATGGGATCCCACCGATCATTTCATGGGCAAAGGTTACATTCCATATAAGCCAGGGCCTGCCTCCGAAATCAATCGCAGTCCGGGCAAGAGAATCATCCATTGGTAACAGGAAACCATACCTCTCTGTTCCCTTTTTGCTCCCAAGCGCCAAAAAGACTCCGTCCCCAAAAGCGATAGCCACATCCTCAATAGTGTGATGCTGATCAACATTCAGATCTCCTGAAGCCTTGATTGTCATATCTATTCCTCCATGCTTTTGTATCTGTTCAAGCATGTGATCAAAAAAGCCAACTCCTGTTGAAATCGTACCTTTCCCGGATCCGTCGAGGTTTATTTCCAGTTCAATTGAGGTCTCTTTTGTTTTTCGCAATATCCTTGCTCTTCTTGGTATTGCCTTCAGATATTTATAGATATCGTTCCAATCGCAGGTATTGAAAGATGCAGAAGGATGCGGCTCAGATTTAATATAAATAGCATTACATCCGAGATTCTCAGCAAGCTGGAGATCTGTTATTCTGTCGCCGATGACATAAGATGATTTAAGATCTATCCCCTGTGAAAGATATGTTGTCAGCATTGCAGTTCCAGGTTTCCTTGTAGGGGCATTTTCTTCCGGTAAGGTCCGGTCGATAAAGATTTCTGCAAATTCAATCCCTTCACCCTTTAATATCTGGAGCATCTTATTATGAGAAGGCCAGAATGTCTCTTCGGGGAATGCCATTGTACCCAAACCATCCTGGTTGGTAACCATTACCAGCTCATAATCGGTTTCTTTTGTAATTTTTGCCAGTGCAGAGATCACTCCGGGGAGAAACCGGAATTCTTCCACGGAGTCCACCTGTTCATCGGCCGGTTCTTCAATTACAGTACCATCCCTGTCAATAAATAAAACCTTCTTCATAGTTTAATACTCTTCAAAGCAGTTAAAAGTTTGTTGTTTTCTCTTTCCGTTCCAACGGTTATCCGTATGCATCCTGGTACAATTTTATTCCTGTTCCTCACAATGATTTTATTATCAATTAGTTCAGAGTAAATCATGTCGGCATTCCGGGTCTTAACCAGTAGAAAATTTGAGTCGGATGGGAAGACCTTTTCAATTATACTCAATTTCTCAAGAGCATTTGCAAGCCTCTCCCTTTCCTTTTTGATCCGGTTGACCCTGTTTTTAAACAGATCAATGTGTTCAAGAGATTTCAGGGCCGCTTCCTGATTTAAAGTGCTAATATTATATGGCGGCTTCAT
>CAZCQC010000242.1:0-3521 GCA_964500155.1 uncultured Rikenellaceae bacterium
TCAATCTGCAGACTTTTTCACAAAGCTCCTCCTCCGGAACATATTCTAACATCCCGTCATCATATCCGAGACAGATGAAAGTATCCTTAACCGGTGTTATTCCCATTTCTCCGCATGCTTTCTCGGACTCGATTTTCCTTATCCCGGCAAGTCTCTCACTTGTCATTTCAAGATCTCTTGAACCTTTGTTGCCGGTTGTATACCATACCATAACAATTTTGTTACCATTTGCTTTAAGCAACGACAGAGTCCCCAGACATCCGGTTTCATCATCCTGATGGGGACCAACCCACATTATTGTTTTATTTGTCCATTTGGTTATGTCATCCGGAGCTTTTTGGGTTCTTGTACCTGCCTGCCCTGATACATACAGTGCGAAAACTGTTGTCAGCAGACTTATCAATAGAAATGTCATCAGTTTAGTTTTCATAGCTAATTCCTTCCTGATTTTAATTTTATTATTACTTACTCGCCAGTTTGAGCTATCTTATATTTTTAACGGCAACTTCCTTAAAAAAAACAGTTGATAATGAATCATGATTTTGCAAACCAATATAACCGGATCCCGGTCTTGGTCCTCTCTCGGGTTCAAAATCCCTTGTTTTGGGCTGTACAGTATCTCCTTCAGTAAAATCAGTTACTTTTTCACCATTAATAAATACAATGGTTTTTTGACCGTCGAGAGTTATTTCCATTGTATTCCATTCCCCTGGTTCTTTTTGCGGATGAGCTAATGCTTTCGTCAGAGAATATAATACTCCGGAACAATGATAATCGCCGCCTACATGTCTTGTACCATTGTCTATCTGAACTTCATACCCGGTGTTTACAGCTACCCATTCATCTGATGGTTTTTCAGGTATTCTTATAAACACTCCGGAATTACAGTCATTGTCCTTCACCATGTAGACGACACGGATAATTACATCATTGAATTTTTCAGCAGGATAGAGGATCATACCCATCCCGCCGACCGTCTTCAGGAGACCATTTTCAATTACAAATTGCCCTGGTCCCACCTGTTCCCAGCCCTTTAAATCTGCACCATTGAAGAGCTGCCGCCATTTCCTGTCCTGACATGACCATGAAATCAGAACAATAAAGAAAATCAGAAATAAGAGATATTTTTTCATTTTAGTAAGAATTAGATTTAACTAATTTACGAAATTCAACCAATACACACAGGTTTAGCAGGAATAACTTAAGTTTATTCATTTTGCAAGATTGATATGCCTATATCAATTCCTTCGCACCATCCTATACAAGATCCTCAGATAATCTGGTGCATTTATTTAAATTGCATGAAATTTCATCTGAAATAAAGCTGATTTTCTTAGATTTGTATTCAGTTCTTAACCTTATCTAAACTAAATCTGCAATGGCTTCAAATAAGACAAGATCCAAACTCACACGACGCGAATTTATGAGACTTTCAGCAGCAGTTACAGCTGGCGTTTCATTGATGCCTGCCCTTTCATGCACTTCAACAGTCATTCCTTCGCCTTTGAAGCGAAGTTTCGGACGGATCAATTTTGATGTCACAACAATAGGGCTTGGAGGACAGGGTTCACTGATGTGGACCCCTGAAGGTATTGAACCTGTGGATATAATTTTGAAAGCTTTTGACCTGGGAATTAATTATTACGATACCTCAAATGCGTATGGCCCGAGTCAGAAAAATTATGGAAAAGCCTTCAGGAAACTTAATCTTGTTCCCGGACAAGAAGGTTACGACCAGAAACTCAGGGATTCAATTTTCCTGACAACCAAGACAATGGTACGCTGGGCAAAAGGGAACTACCCCAAGCTTGACAACGTTCGGAACAGCACTGACGGGGATCATGGGGAGGGAGCAGTGGCTGATCTGAAACGCTCTCTTTCACAGATGTTCGGAAACGATGACGGAAGTTATCCTGATGGGGCTTATGTAAACATGATACTAATTCACAATATTACCAATTTCGAAGAGGTTGAAGTGGTTTTTAAAGGGCTTGAAACCCCCCTTGATATAAATGAAAATTTTGGCGCCCTGGTTGCTCTTCGCGATTACCGGGATGGGACCAATATAACGGGACTGAATCCCAAAAATGAAAAACTGGTCAGGCATCTTGGATTTTCAGGACACAATAATGCTCCTGCAATGATGGATATGATCCAACGCGATAAGTGGGAACTTCTCGATGGCATGCTGGTTTCAATCAACGTGAATGACAGGCGCTATCTAAATATGCAATATAACGTAATCCCTGTCGCACAGGCCAGAAACATGGGAGTGATCGGCATGAAAGTATTTGCCGATGGAACAATGTACACCAAAGAACCAGGATGGTCAAGCAAACCTGAAGATGTAGTCAGAATAATAGGAACAGAAACTGTCCCAAGTAAACCCCTGATCGAATATGTGCTTACGACTCCGGGTATACATACATTGATAATAGGAATCGGTGGGATAAATGATAATCCCCTGAAATGCCAGCTCGTCCAGAACTATTATGCATCACAGATCAAACCTGATGCACTGAGTGAAAATGAAAGACGTGAACTTGAAAAGATAGGTGAACGGGCACGTAACGGGGAAACAAATTATTTTCAGCTGGCTGACACAGGTCTGACTCCTCCGAGAAATGCTAAAATAATTAAGTCCGATGGAGTGAAACTATCATGGGACACCAGCTATGCAGGCAATGAACCCCTTTCACATTATGAAATTGTACGCGATGGTGAGACCATTGGAACCGTCCCGCATCTTCCTCAGGCATCCAGAGATCCTTTTATCTATGAAATTACCTCGGGAAAGGAATTCATGGTTGTTGCAGTAGATGCAATCGGGAGAAAATCCGTAACCGGGGTGCTTACTGCCTTAATTTAACTGGGGTACATGATACAGGGACCAGAGCTGAAAGCTGACAATTAAAATGATATTTCAGAAGAGGCGTAATGGTAAAACAGGATCATGGCATGCCAGGTAATGCCATAAATGCATGATTTGATTTATGTTCGGGTATTCTGTTTATAATATAGGGTCATTACAATATTCTTTTCGTTTACAGCTTTTGCAGTATTTGCCTATCCATACTTCATCAAACTGGTTCATTATTTCCTTAATTATTCCGGGATCTGTTGTAATGAAGCCTGATTCAAAGTTACGGGTATTCGGACTTTTAATACCTAATCCTGCCCCGGTAAGGTTTGCAGAACCAGCATAGGCAAACTTGCCATCAACAATAATGTGTTTGAAATGAACCCTGGGGCATAGCTGCCTCTCCATATTATCCCACAACAAGGGGTATTTGTCAAAACTTTTTCTGAAGTTGACGCCGGGTTCCTTTGCGTGCAAAAGACGGACGGCTACTTTCTTTTTTAATAAACTGTCAAGCACAAATAAAAATGACTGAACACTCCCCTTGTGATGTACATGCAAATCCTTCATATCGGCCGTACCTATCCACACAAAGGAGGCAGCACTTGCAACAGGTTCAATTACATACTTATATAATTGCTCGTTGGTTATAAAACTAATA
>CAZCQC010000243.1:0-4559 GCA_964500155.1 uncultured Rikenellaceae bacterium
ATTCATATTCAATCAGTAAAATGATTAATTGAAATAGATTAAAGTCTATAAAGTCTTTCAGGTCTTGCATGTCTTGCATGACTTGCACGACTTGCACGACAATAATTTGTAAAACTTGCTTTTTTAAATAATTTTGTATAAACAATTTAAATATTATGGCACGGTTTACAAGAATTGATGTAATTGTGAAGATGCAGGATGCAGGAATTATTCCCATCTTTTATCATAAAGATCCTGATGTATGCAGAAATGTGATAAGGTCATGTTTCAAAGGTGGGGTAAAGATCTTTGAGTTTACAAACCGGGGAGACTATGCACATGAACTGTTCAGCGATCTGAACAAATGGGCCGAGAAAGAGGTGCCCGGACTCATTCTGGGTGCCGGATCGGTCGTTGATGCGGGTACAGCTTCGCTTTATATCCAGCTTGGCGCAAACTTTATTGTCTCGCCGATACTGAATCCTGAAATGGCAAAGGTTTGCAACCGGAGAAAGATTTTATGGATTCCGGGTTGCGGATCGGTGTCGGAAGTGAATTATGCAGAGGAACTCGGGGCTGAGACAATTAAAATTTTTCCTGGATTATCAGTCGGGGGGCCTGATTTCATAAAAGCAGTCAAAGGTCCTTGTCCCTGGACAAGTTTAATGCCCACCGGAGGAGTTGAGCCTTCGGTCGACAATCTTAGGGAATGGTTTGAATCGGGTGCTTCCTGTGTAGGTATAGGATCAAATCTTATCACAAAAGAACTTATACAGAAGAAAGACTGGGAGGGATTGACAAAAAGAGTTGCAGGTTCGCTCAAGATAGCAAAAATGTTTCTGAAGGTTTAACTCGCCCCCAACCCCCTGAAGGGGGCTATAATAAAAATTGGATCTTAAGTCCCCGCCATCTGGCGGGGATTTAGGGGTTTTAATCCCCGGGAGCTTTGTAGAGTTCAATATTTGAGATTACCGGACAAGCTTTGGATTTCAGAATAGTTACTTTTATCCGCAATGCCTTAACAACAGGAAATTTGCGGATTACCTTATGTCCGATCGTTGTCCCGTCGATCAGATGTTTCCATTCACCTCCAATAAATGCTTCAACCTTAAATTCCTGAACACGCTGACCCAGTTTGATATACTCCTGAAGTAAAATTCTGTTTACCTCAGTTTCTGTTCCGAGATCAATAGTCAGGCTCGCTGATGTAATATCATCAGGAGTTGACCAATAAGTCTCAGGATCGCCATCATTTGCATTCGCGGCTTTAAACTCCCTTCCCCTTTCATTTGATGAGACAGTTTTCTTTCCTTGCGCGAGCTCAGTTGAAAATTCTTTATCGCGTAATTCCTTAAAAACCAGAAGCGATTTGACATCATTTTCATGCAGTAAACCCCTTCTGTCAGGAGGCACATTAAGCAAAAGGCTGCTGTTCCTTCCAACTGACGAATAATATAGCTCCATAAGGTTTTCCGAAGTCCTTACCAATGAGTCCTGGGTTGTATGATAAAACCAACCCCTGCGTATTGATACATCTACTTCGGCAGGGACCCAGTAATTTCCATCATTATGACCTTCACCCAGGATCTTTGCAAAATTACCACCGGGGTACATTTCATCTTTTTTCAGGAGGCACCAGTTTGTGAGGCTTCCCATCCCGCTTTCATTTCCTACCCAACGGATATCGGGACCTGCATCGCTGAACATTATTGCTGAAGGTTGTAATTCCCTGACAATCTTGTGTGTATTTGGCCAGTCGTAATAAGTTTTATTGTCAATCCGGCGTGTTTCCCGGGCTCCTCCATAAAATCCGTCTCCACCATTGGCACCGTCGAACCAGACTTCAAAAATATCACCGTAATTCATAAGAAGTTCCCTGAGCTGATTCCGG
Source organism: uncultured Rikenellaceae bacterium (assembly GCA_964500155.1). Lineage (GTDB taxonomy): Bacteria > Bacteroidota > Bacteroidia > Bacteroidales > VadinHA17 > LD21. The sequence continues at coordinate 1,871 of CAZCQC010000243.1, forward strand.
TAATATGTCAGATATTCAGGCGTCCCGTATACTGCGGAGTTTCTGTCCCATGGTGAAAGATAAACACCCATTTTCAACCCGTACTCATCACATGCTTTTCTGAGATCCATCAGAATATCGCCTTTTCCTTCCTTCCACGGAGAGTTTTTCACCGAATGTTCTGTAAACGCAGACGGCCAGAGGCAGAAACCGTCATGATGTTTTGCAGTAATAATGATGCCTTTCATTCCGGCTTCTTTTGCAGTTTTTGCCCATTGACGGCAGTCGAGTTCAGTAGGATTGAAAATCGATTCCTTTTCATCACCATAGCCCCACTCCTTATCTGTGAAAGTATTAACAGTAAAATGAACAAACATGTAATACTCCAGTTCATGCCATGCCAATTGACGTTCAGATGGCAAAGGGCCAAAAGGTGAAGGTGGTTTAACCTGAGAGCACGCGGAAGTGCTGACAAGAAAGAATAAAAATGATAAAATCCTTATTTTCATAATGAACTAATTATTGTATTATCTCTGTGGATCTCTGTACCACCTCTGTGTTCTCTGTGTAAGTTTTTGTAATTTTTTTCTTGGTTACACAGAGTTCCACGGAAGCACAGTGGGACACAGTGAAAAAAAAGTTATTCTTTTGGTGTCAAATCTTTAATTCTTATGTTTTTGAACCTGACTACCGAGCCATGACCCAGGAATCCTATATGACCGGTACTGTTTTTTAATCCCGGATGCTCATTGTGATCCATTGTACCATTATCCCTCGGACCTGCAATGTCACCGTCAACAATTACGGTTCCGTTCAGGGTGATCTTTATCCGGGTTCCTTTGACATCAACCTCCTCAAAGTTCCATTCACCAACCGGTTTAAGATAATCACGTTTTGCAGGTATCACTCCATAAACAGATCCATGATACTGGTACGGCTGAAGATTGGCATACACATCTGCCGTATTATCAAGTATCTGGAGTTCCATCCCTGCATATGCGGCGTCTCCTTCGAGGGGGGCTCGAATCCCAAGACCGTTATTTGCAGCAGGAGTCAACTGAAATTCAAACCGGAATATAAAATCTGCATACTCCTTTTCAGTATAAAGATTACCTCCACTGCCATTTTCAGGTTTTATGACTATCATACCCTCCTCAGCAACATAAGACTGCTTATTACCAACCCAGTTATCCAGATTTCTGCCATTGAACAGAGAAACAAATCCCTGGGCTTTTTCTTCAGATGTCAGGTTATAATCCTTTTCATTGATCTCCCTGACATAAATATCTCGGAATGCCAGATCAGTTCCATGAGCCTGCAGTTCTATCGGACCTTTAGAGAATATTGGGATCTTAGGATCCCAGTAGTTTTCCATTATCACATTATCAACAACCAGCTCGCCATTAAGCCATACTGACACTTTTTCACCAACCATAATAATTCTGAATATATTCCAATCACCAACCTGGTTATCTGCAACCTTAAGCGGTTTTGATTGGTTCACCTGATTGTTATACAGACCGCCGGAACCTACCTGGGCGCCAACATCTGTTCTTGAAGTATCCCATATCTGAACCTGGGGTGTTCCTCTCAGGTATATACCGCTGTCACCGTCCTTCGTGATCTTCCAGTCGACAAGCATTTCGAAATCACCATACTGAGCGACTGAACAGAGATTATCTCCCTTGCCATTAAACCATATACAACCATCCTTCACGCTCCAGGTTGAAGGAACCATCATATCCGCTTCTGCCTGTCTTCTTTCGAGGTCGACACTTCTCATTTTTGCCCGGACAACCGGGTTTTCAACCAGACCCTGCCAGCCAGTCAGATCCTTTCCGTTGAAAATTGATTTGAAACCTTCATCAGGCAGCATGGCTGCAAGATATTTGTTTACCATTTCCTTATTGTATTCTCTTTCAGGACCAGTAAGTTGTGGGACAGCCTTAGTCAGGATGTCACGTACAAGGGTACCATACAACCCATCGGATGATCCGGATGATGGCAGTGCGATATACATTGCTGCTGAAGCAGCCGCTGAAGCAGTTAAAGGATCATCGAGATAGTTTCCAACAAGAAAAAGCGACTGGTAAGTTTTCAGCCTGCCCAATTCCTTAATTATTTCATTCTTCCTTTCCGCACTGAGGGCATAGGGTAAAATCTTGCGGAAAAGGAGTAGTTTCTGTTCGTCAGGCAACGAAGCCGATTTTACCTGTTTTACATATCCGTTAAATGCAGGTTCCTCAAAAGTCTTGTTTCCAGATGCACAAATCTCAAAGAGAGCTGAAGAGGCAGTATAATCCTGCCATGAGGTCAGAGCCCTGAAACAAATATCTCTCATCTCAGCGTTCCCGTTTTCAAACTCTTTAAGAACAACATTCAGGGCTTCCTTTCCACCGGTATTTGCAAGAACTGGTATTATTTTTTCCTTGGCAGAGCTGTTCTCCATTGCTTTAAGGATCACATCTGAACGTTTTCCCGGATCACTTATTTTTCGGGCAGCTGATGCAAGGGCAGATTGTATATCCGAAATAGAATTCTTATCGCCGGCTGAGGTGAATAGTTTGATGAGGTCAACCTGATCACCTGGACCTGCCAGGCTTGAAAGAGCTTTGTAAGCAGCAGCTTTAACTGATGCATCATCGGATGAGGTAAAAGCCAATACTTCCTTAAAGTATTCATTTCCTCTGTTCCATGCCATAAGTTCTAT
>CAZCQC010000244.1:0-22611 GCA_964500155.1 uncultured Rikenellaceae bacterium
GTAACTCATGCAGCGAGCAGAATTATGCTTATAAAGGTATGAAATGAAATGAAAATAAGAAAGACCCTGTCAATAATTACAGGACCACTTTTTCACTGATCCGTTTTGCGATTTTACTAAATTCCTCCGGCGTGAAACTAAGTTTGGGATTTTTGAAGTTAAGGTCAGCCATTTGATTCATGGGGACCAGATGAATATGCACATGCGGGATCTCAAGGCCGATAACAGCTACACCGATACGGACGCATGGAATAGCCTTTTCAATTGCCATTGCCACTTTCCTGGAGAAAAGTACAAGACCTGACAGTTCAGCATCGGGCAGGTCGAAAATATAATCAGTTTCAACTTTTGGCACAACCAGTGTATGTCCGGCCATTAAAGGATTTATGTCGAGAAAAGCGAAGTATCTTTCATCCTCGGCAATTTTATAACATGGAATCTCTCCCTTAATGATTTTTGTAAACAGAGTCGCCATTGCAACAAATAATTATTGAGTGGATATTGACATTATTTCGAACGGGATTACCCCTGAAGGTACCTTTATCTTAACTGTGTCCCCGACTTTTTTACCAATTAAACCCATAGCTATAGGGGAACTGATAGCGATTTTGCCAAGTTTAAAGTTCGCCTCGCTTTCAGGAACAATCTGGTATTCCATTATGCTGTTATTTGTCATGTTCTTGATCTTCACTCTGTTAAGTATCCTGACAGTCGAAGTGTCGATCTTTGATTCATCTATCACTCTTGAGCGGTTAATAATATCCTCAATCCTCGAGATTTTCATCTCAAGCATTCCCTGTGCCTCCTTAGCAGCCGAGTATTCAGCATTTTCAGTAAGATCACCTTTGTCTCTGGCATCTGCAATAAGCCTGGATATTGAGGGTCGCTCAACCAATCTCAGCTGATCAAGCTCTTCTTTCAGTTTTAGAAGACCCTCTTCTGTTATGTAAATGACATCTGACATTTTACACTCTTCTATTTAAAAAATAAGAAGAATTCCGGGGTATCCCGGAACTCTTCAGTAACAAATATATAATATCTTCCTCTAATTACCAAATAAAATTGCTGAAAATGGGTACAGCACAAGTATTTATCTTGCCGATTTAACAGCTATTTGTATTTTCTGGCTGTTTTTTTTGACCTTTCTGTTCTGTTTTTTTTCTTTTCCTTATATTTCAGATCAGACTCCTTCCGGTTTTCCAGCATACGGGCTTTTACTTCCGGAGATTGAATTTCGACTGAACGTTTCCTCGATTCTTTCACATGAGCATCGTATTCTTTGTCCAGTTTTTTTTCATTTGCCGCCTGTTTCCTTTTTGCTCTTACAATACTCGGTGATTCCCTGTATTTTACGGTTTTGTTATTCAACGATTTCTTAAACAGCTCCCTTTCAGGATTTCGTATGTTTTTTTTGTACCTCTGAGCCTCACAAACTGAAACTGAACAAAATAATATCAGAAAAATATAGAGAAGCTTTTTGAACGGAAAATCCTTCATATCTCTGTTGTTATTATTAATACTGAACAAAGTTGCTGAATTCGCAGCCGTAATACTATTTTTGTCCTGTTATTTAATAACGTGGATTACATGATGAGATTTTCAATACCGGCACTTTTTTTTATAGTATTCTCCTCAACTGTTGCTTTAATTTCGTGCGACAAGACGAATAATGACGTTATTCCATATGCTCCGGTCGATTTTACAATTGATCTGCTGGATCCTGAATTTGTAAATCTTTCCGTTATAGGGATTTCGGATACAATTGATGCGTCAACCAACAACTGGGGTTACAGATCAGCAGGCTATGACGGTAACGGTATCATCATTTACAGTGGTCCGAATGAGTATTTTGCATTTGACAGGACATGCCCGTACGATTATGTCGAGAATAGCATTAGTGTTAAAGTCAGGATTGACGGATTAGGTTTGGCCGAATGCCCCCACTGCGGTACAAAATATTCTTTCTCCCTCTATGGAACTCCAATTTCAGGTACAGGTAAATATTCATTAAAGAATTACAGAACAAGTTTTGACGGTGAAAGATTTATCAGAGTCTGGGATGAATAGCCTCTCCCTAAATCCCTCCCCCAGGAGGGAGGGACTTTTCTTCTTATATTTGATTTCCTGCTCCCCTTCTCTCTTGGGAGAAGGGGTTGGGGGATGAGGTGTTAGTAACGATAATGATCAGCCTTGTACGGCCCATTCTGCCCCACGCCAATATAATCAGCCTGTTCTTCTGTCAGTTTCGTAAGCTTAACTCCCAACTGATCGAGATGCAACCTGGCCACCTCTTCATCAAGATACTTCGGGAGCCTGTATACTCCGATCTTATAGTCTTTACTCCAAAGGTCCAGCTGGGCAAGTGTCTGATTGCTGAATGAGTTGCTCATAACAAATGAAGGATGTCCGGTTGCACAACCCAGGTTTACCAGTCTGCCTTCAGCAAGGAGGAAGATTGCATGGCCGTCGGGAAAGACATATTTGTCCACCTGAGGCTTAATGTTTATTTTTCTGACCCCATTCATCTCATTTAGCATGTCGACCTGTATCTCATTATCAAAATGGCCTATATTGCATACAATTGCCTGATCCTTCATTTTCAGCATATGACCGAGAGTTATAATATCCCTGTTTCCGGTTGCGGTTACATAGATATTGCCTTCGCCAAGAACATCCTCAACAGGTTTCACTTCAAAACCTTCCATCGATGCCTGCAATGCGCAGATAGGATCAATTTCGGTTATGATCACCCGTGCACCGTATGCTCTCATCGATTTGGCGCAACCTTTACCAACATCCCCGTAACCGCATACTACAACAACTTTGCCTGCAATCATAACATCAAGTGCTCTCTTAAGTCCGTCGGCTAGTGATTCGCGGCAGCCGTAAAGATTATCAAATTTTGATTTTGTGACCGAATCATTGACGTTTATTGCCGGAACAAGCAGTTCGTTATTTTCCATCATCTGGTAGAGCCTGTGAACACCTGTGGTTGTCTCCTCGGAGATACCCTTAAGTTCACTTACAGCCCTGTGCCATTTTCCGGGTTCGCTGGCAAGCAGACCTTTCAGAGTTGCGAAAATTATTCCTTCCTCCCTGCTTGAAGGCTCCTTGTCCAGAAATCCTGGATTATTTTCAGCTTTATACCCAAGATGCACAAGAAGCGAAGCGTCACCTCCGTCATCAACGATCAGATTGGGGCCTTTGCCTTCCGGGAACGATAGTGCCCTTGCCGTACACCACCAGTATTCCTCCAGTGTTTCTCCCTTCCAGGCAAAAACAGGTATCCCTCTTTCGGCAATTGCTGCTGCAGCATGATCCTGAGTGGAAAAAATATTGCAGCTGGCCCATCTCACATCAGCTCCAAGCTCAACAAGTGTCTCGATCAGAACAGCTGTCTGTATCGTCATGTGAAGTGAACCTGTAATTCTTGCTCCTTTCAGAGGCTTTTCAGACGAATATTTTTTCCTGATTGCCAGAAGGCCCGGCATCTCCTTTTCTGCAATCTCAATTTCTTTCCTACCGAAAGATGCAAGAGAAATATCTTTTACCGCGTATTGATCTGTATCAACCATTAAGTTCATTTATTATTATTTTTTTATTTGATTTAACGGATGCAAAGTTAAACAAATAATTCAATGCTCTGTTCACTCCAGCAACCTCAGTGCTGCCTCTTTGTCAAGTTTCATCTGCCCGGCCAGTTGCTCTGTATTTTCAAATTCCCTCTCGTCCCTTAACCTGTATCTGAAAACTGTTGTGATTGTGTGGCCATACAGATCCCTGTCAAAGCCAAAAATATTCACTTCAATCGATCTTTTTGTCCTGTCATTATTTATTGTGGGATTGTATCCTATGCTTAGCATTCCCGGCAATTTTACATTATCAAACATTACCTCGACTGCATAAACACCATCGGCCGGGATAAGCTTGAAGATATCGGCAGGCTTTATATTTGCAGTCGGAAATCCTATTTTATGTCCTATCTTACGGCCTTCAATAACAGTCCCGGTAATGGTATAATTGTAGCCCAGCCATCTGCGGGCATCTTCAACCCGGCCTCTAAGCAAGGCTTCCCTGATTGCAGTTGAGCTAATTATACCCTCCGGAGCATATATTCCATCAACCTGTTCAACTTCAAAATTATACAATTCAGAACATTTGCGAATCCTTTTTAGGTCACCCCCTTTGCCTTTACCAAAGTGATTGTCATATCCCACGATAAGATGTCTTACACCGATTTTTCCGACAAGGATTTCCCTTATGAAGTCGGCAGCGTCCATATTACCCAGAGCCCTAGAAAAATTCATGATTATAAGGTGATCAATCCCGGATAGTTCCAGAAGCTTTTTCTTCTCATCAAATGTTGAAAGGGAGAATGGTTCTTCTGTCTTTTCCGAAAGCACCAGCCTTGGGTGAGGATTGAAAGTAATTACAACCGATTCTCCGCCAGCATTTTTTGCTCTGAATACAAGCTGATCGAGAAGTGCCCTGTGCCCCAGATGCACTCCGTCGAAAACTCCTACTGTAACAAAGGGTTGTTTCAGGTACAGATTTTCATATGTATCATGAATTATCATATTAATTTCATCTTACGGCTGTAAAATTAACAAAGCCGGTGAAAACGGAATGAATAAGTAATTTAGTTTTTGTAATTTTATAGAAAGTATCCCAATTAATAAAATTATCATGAATCCTGTCAAGTTCTATTTATCTGATCCATGGCTGGAGCCATACAAAGGTATTATTGAAAGCCGGATTAATAAATGCATACTGAAGGAACAACACCTTACCGGAAGCAGGAATCTAATGGAATTTGCCATGGGTCATTACTATTACGGACTTCACCGTAGTGCAGAGGGATGGATCTTCAGGGAATGGGCTCCAAATGCAGAGAATATATTTCTCACAGGCACTTTTAGCGGTTGGAAAGAAAAACCTGCATTTAAGTTAAACAGGATAAATGATTATGGCGACTGGGAGATAAAACTGCCTGCAGAGTCCCTGAATCATTGCGATCTGTATAAGCTCTCGGTTCACTGGAAAGGAGGTAAGGGGGAGCGCATTCCATCGTATGCAACCCGACTTGTCCAGGATGAAAATACAAAAATATTCACTTCTCAGGTCTGGAACCCTGATGAGCCCTACAAATGGAAGCTTAAAGATTTCAGGGCGGAGGCTACTGCTCCTGTGATCTATGAGGCTCACATCGGAATGGCAACATCTGAAGAAAAAATCGGGAGCTACCATGAATTTTCCGAAAAAGTACTTCCGATAATCGTAAAATCGGGATACAATACAATACAGTTGATGGCTATACAGGAGCATCCGTTTTACGGGTCGTTCGGGTATCATGTTTCCAGCTTTTTTGCAGCATCATCAAGATTCGGGACACCTGAAGATCTTAAAGAATTGATTGACAAAGCACATGAATCAGGTGTGAGGGTGATAATGGATCTGGTACACTCACACTCAGTTAAAAATGTCAATGAGGGACTTGGCCTCTTTGACGGATCGCCGGGTCAGTATTTTCACACTAACGAAAGAAGGAATCACATAGCCTGGGATTCGTTATGTTTCGATTACGGGAAAGACAATGTGATGCATTTCCTGTTATCGAACTGCAGGTACTGGCTCGAAGAATACAAATTTGATGGATTCAGATTCGACGGTATTACAAGCATGATATATTACAACCATGGCCTGGAGAAGAGCTTTACCGCATATAATGATTACTTCGATGGCGGACAGGATGAAGATGCCCTTGTTTATCTTTACCTGGCCAACAAAATGATCCATGAATTCAAACCAGGTGCTTTGACCATCGCTGAGGAAATGAGCGGTATGCCGGGAATTGCAGCCGAGACTTCAAGAAAAGGTTATGGCTTTGATTACAGGCTTTCGATGGGGGTTCCCGATTTCTGGATTAAGCTTGTAAAGGATACTCCCGATGAAAACTGGGACATGGGGCACCTTGTCCATGAACTCACCCAGCACAGGCCTGAGGAGAGAATAATCTCATACTGTGAATCGCACGACCAGGCTCTGGTTGGCGATAAAACATTGATTTTCCGGATGCTGGATGCCGAGATGTACACAGGCATGGCAAAATCATACCATAGCTTCACAATCGACAGGGGCATTGCCCTGCACAAGATGATAAGGCTTTTAACATTCAGTTCTTCGGGTGGCGGATACCTGAATTTTATGGGAAACGAATTCGGCCATCCTGAATGGATCGATTTTCCGCGTGAGGGTAACAACTGGAGTTATAAATATGCTCTTCGTCAATGGCATCTGGCCCTTAATGAAGATCTGAAATATTCATTCCTGTTGAATTTCGATAATGCAATGATAAGGCTTCATAAAAAATTCAGGATACTGGATGATCTGTATGTAAACAGGATCTATGATAACAATTATGATAAAGTAATAGCTTTCTCAAGAGGTGAGTTTGTTCTTGTTTTTAATTTTCACCCGACCAATTCGTTTACAGATTACGGCATACCTGTAAAAGGGAAATTCAGTATAATTCTGGATACCGATGATCCCGGATTCGGAGGTTTTGACAGGATCAACAGGACTTCTTACTACACATCCACAAGAAAAACAGAAAGGCCGACCCTAAATCAGCCTTTCTACCTTTATCTTTATCTGCCATCAAGAAGCGCCCTCGTATTAAAGAGGGAGGTTGTAAAAAGAGCCACAGATATTTAATCGATCCACCTCAGCAGGTAAAAATCCTGCTTATGAGGAAGATCTTTGTGCCTTGGATATATTCTTATCCCGTAGAAGAATGTTCCGGCTTTCTCAGGAATAAGGTTTGCCCTGTAAAGACATTTGCCGTTTTTGCTGCTGACCAGCTTGAACTCCTGACTGTCAACAAATTCATATTCACCCTGCTTGTTCAGATGAGTAAAGACGAACTCCACTCCAACATTGTCCTTTGGTATTTTTTTGATATCAAGGGCTATCTCGGCATGGTAATCGTGACCTGAATGATAAACATTTTCGTGGGGTCGCTCAAAATTATAATTCAGAACCTCAATATTGTCCCATTCTTCCTTCATAGTCTTTTTCCAGGAAGCGATTGCCTTGCCTTTCTCAAAATCATTTGCCGTCAGGTATTTGTTCCTTGGCCAGAGTTTCATGTAATACCTTTCAATATAATCATCAAGCATCCTCTTCATTGTAAATTCGGGTGCTATCTTAACCATTGTGTTCTTGATAAGGCTTATCCACTCAACCGGAATTCCAACTTCGTTTTTTGAATAATATGCAGGTACTATTTCAAATTCAAGCATGTTGTAAATGGTTTCGGCATCCACATCATCCTGAAGGTCCTGATTATTGAAGGATTTTTTCTTTGGTAGTGCCCAGCCCGCGTATGCACGATAGCCTTCAACCCACCATCCGTCGAGGACGCTGAAATGTATCGTTCCGTTCATCACAGCTTTTTCGCCGCTTGTTCCCGATGCTTCAAGCGGGCGGGTAGGTGTATTAAGCCAGATATCTACTCCTCTGACAAGCTGCTTTGCCAGTTCAATGTCATAATTTTCCAGGAAAAGAACCTTTCCCGCAAACTGAGGCATCTGGGATATCTCGAAGACTCTTTTTATCAGGTCCTGCCCCCCTCCATCATGCGGATGAGCCTTCCCGGCATAGATGAACTGCACCGGCCTGTCGGGATCATTGACAATCCTTGCCAGCCTGTCGAGATCTCTGAACAGCAATGAAGCCCTTTTATAAGTCGCAAACCTGCGTGCAAATCCTATTGTAAGGGCTTTATCATTGAGATGTGTACTGATATTCAGTAATGTCCTGGGACTTACGTGCTTGTCAATCATGTCCGACTGCAACCTTTTCCGGATATTTACAAAGAGTTGCTTTTTTAACCCTGTTTTTATCTCATAAACCTTCTTATCATCAAGGCTATACAATTTTTCCCATTGGCTTCTGTCGGTCTGGTCAAAATCAACTGTACCGGTCAGTTGTTTATAGATCGCCTGCCATTCAGGAGCAATCCATGTGGGATGATGAACCCCGTTCGTTACGTAGCCGATATAAAGTTCTTCTTTAAGGTATCCGGGCCAAAGCTTGTTGAATAAGCCCTGGGTAACCTGTCCATGCAGTTTACTGACACCATTCAATTCCTGCGACATATGAGTGGCAAGATAGCTCATATTGAATTTCTTGTCTGCCTCTCCCGGACACCTGCCAAGTGCCATCAACTCATCCCAGCTTATATTGAGCCTGGCGTGATAATGAGAGATGTATTTTCTCAGAAGATCCTCTTCAAATGCGTCATGTCCTGCAGGAACAGGGGTATGAGTGGTGAAGAGTGTCGACGAACGGATAGCCTCAATTGCCTGATCGAATGTCAGATGATGGTCTTCTATGAGTTTTCTGATACGTTCGAGACTGATAAAGGCCGAATGTCCTTCATTGCTGTGATAGAGGTCGGGCTTCAGACCCATAGCTGAAAGTGCTCTTATACCTCCGATACCGAGAATAAGCTCCTGCTTAAGCCGGTTCTCATGATCTCCCCCGTACAGGTAATGAGTTATTGAACGGTCTTCGGCTGAATTGTCTTCAAAATCTGTATCAAGTAAAAATAGCGGAACCTTCCCGACCTTGGCTTCCCATATGCGTACGTTTACGCTCCTGCCCGGCCATACTATATTTACTGTAAGATGTTTCCCTTCAGCATCCTTGACGGGAATTATCGGAAGTCTTGAAAACTCCTCAGCCTCATAAATTGTAAGCTGTTCGCCCCTCGGGCCAAGCTTCTGCTTGAAATAGCCGAACCTGTAGAGAAGGCCAATACCTATTATGTTAACGTTCGAATCGCTTGCTTCCTTAAGATAATCCCCTGCAAGAATACCAAGACCGCCGGAATATGTTTTAAGGCATGGGTGAATTCCGAATTCCATGCTGAAGTAAGCAATTGATGGCTTTTCCGCATCATTAGGTCTGTCAAGGTACTCTTTGAATTTACCTATTATAATTTCAAGATCCCCGATAAACTCCTCATCATCTTCAAGAACAAGGAGCCGCTTGTAATCAATTTTTTCAAGAAGCAGCTTGGGATTATGCTGGACCTCATCCCACAGGGAAGGATCCATCCTCCTGAACAAGGACTCAGCATCCCAATTCCATGACCACCAGAGATTACCGGATAACTCCTTAAGAGATGACAGTTTATCAGGAACATCGCTCTGAACATAGATATCCTTCCATACAGGAATCTGATGTGGTTTTCTGATCTTCAGGTCCGGGGCCTCAACAAATTGAGCAAATTCGCGCGGTTCATCCCTCCTTTCGCTGCTGTGAGTAAGTGCAATTTCGTAAGCATCAAAATATCGCTTAACCAGATTGTCCCACATTGCAATCCTCGAGGTTTCATGTGCCTTGAATCTTGCTTCAAGTATTTCCCCATCTGAAAGACCAATATATTTCCTGATGAATTTCCTGATCTCAGCAACTACATCCTTTTCGTTATCATCAGTTCTCTCAACTATAGCGATACCATTTCCATGCTCCTTGTAATATTCCCTAACCCAAAGTCCAAAACCTGAAAGAGAGGTTGTGACAGTCGGAATTGAAAACATAAGACTTTCAAGGGGTGTATATCCCCATGGTTCATAATATGATGGGAAAACTGAAAGGTCAAACCCGATCAGCAGGTCATAATATGAGAGATTAAAGATGCCGTCGTTTCCATTTAGATATGAGGGCGCAAAAATGATCTTTACTTTAGAATCCTGATTATTTGTCAGGTGATTTGTCTTTATGCTTTGAAGCACCGGGTCGCTGTCAGGGTAATGGAGGCTATGAGTCAGGTATTTATCGGTCCCGCTTATCTGTCCTTTATTATACAGGATATCGATAAGATCCTGTCGCGGGCCCTTATGATATGCAGGGATTAGAATAAATGTCACACACTCTCGGGGAAGGTCGCTTTCCTGATTTAATTCTCCAAGAGAGTTAATAAGAATATCCACCCCCTTGTTGTGGAATTCGTATCTCCCGCTGTTTGCAACAAACATGCAGTTATCGGCAAGCGGATAACCAAGAATGGCCTCCGCAACTGTCTTTAGTTTGGATCGTGCAGCCTGCCTCTTTTCCCCGAATGATTCAGCGGAAGGAACAAAGGAGTCCTCAAATCCGTTGGGAGTAACCAGATCCACCTCTTTCCCAAGGAAGAAAGAGCACTCCCTGGATGTGATCTCACTTACAGTTGTGAAAACGTCTGCCTCAGCAGCTGATGTTTTTTCAAGTGATTGTTTAGCGACAACATTGAATTCACGTGATATCTGTACCGGGTTGTATTCTTTCATTTTTCCGTACAACGGCCTGTTGTTGCCTGCAATACACCTCCCAAGTACTGTCGCATGTGTTGTGAATGCCGTTGCGATCCATGGTGCGAATTTTTCAAGGTACAGGATCCCTGTACCTGTCATCCACTCGTGGAACTGTGCAATTATATTATGACGGTCATGGTAACATGAAGTGAAGCTTTCAATAACTTTTGCGGCGCCATAGCCAAAAAGGGCAGGTTCGACATAATCCCACTGGCCGGTTATGCTGTCGAGCTTATAAGTCTCCCAGAATTTGGCAAATATCTCATTTTGCTGGCCAAAATAGGGTGTGAAATCAATTAAGAACACAATAGGTTTTCCGGCGATGTTCCATCGTCCGGTTTTAACCCTCAGTCCCTCATTTGCTGCAAGAATTCTCCATTCCGGGAATAGAGTATCGTCAGGGATAAATTCCGGGTTCGTCACCTCTTCCCTCCAAACGTCAGGGCCTATAAGTATAAAATTATCACCAAGTTCATTTACAATATTCAGCGCTTTTGTTGAGATTACAGTATGAATTCCTCCGACCTTGTTACAAACTTCCCAACTGGTCTCAAAAATTAGTTCAACATTCATTATAAAAAATATTGGTTCAGATTAATATTACTATTTTTCTATTTGTTTTTTTTAGTTTTGACAGCTTTAGTGGTTTTAGCTTTACCGGGGCTTTTAGTTTTGATTGATGATAACCTTGCGGATTTATTTTTTGAAGGCGACTTTTTCTTGAGGCTTTCTATCTGGCTTGTCTGCTGATCAATTATTGATTCTTTTTCCTTAATAAGATTATTCAGCTTTGAAATCTCATTTTGTGTATCCCTGTCCGGAATAAAACGATTAAGTCTGATTTCAAAATCGCTTAAAACATTCATATAATTCATAAATGCATCGTACGGGGTATCGTAGGGATTGAAATAGGCGTGTACGGCCCCGTCAGAAAAGAACTTTGTGGCCATATAATAAAAATGATCGCTGGCCTGAAGATATTCCCAGTCTTTTTTTATCTGGATATCTTCACATCGGTGGACTTTATCAGTCATCTGGTAAAGCTTCTCAAGAGCTGCAACCTGAAGTTCATTTCCGTGCCATGCAGTTATATCGCGTTCTTCGTCAGCCCATGAAATTGGTGATGGGACACTGATAGCAGAAACAGGTTGGAGAGTATCAGCAACTTCTGTCGGAGTCATGAATTTATATGGCGTCTTCTTCAGGATTGATCCTGGCAGGTGCTGAATAAAATCGAATATCCCGGTATCTTTATGATTGTGTTCACCAAATGTCTCATAATCAAGAAAAACATTTATCAACTCGCTTTTGGGGGCAAGTTTATTCAACCATGAAGCATATTTATCAGCTGTCAATGGCCATTCTGCCCAGCCCCGGTTTGAGAACCTGAATGCAATATCATCGCTCAGTACAAAATTCCTGAGAAGGACTTTCAGCCTCGGGTTAATAGAATTACAGTATAGATAATTTGGGCTTTTCCATCCCAGGACATGCTTGGCTCCTTCAGTAAGCATCGATTTAAAACCCATATCAGCCACCCATGAACCTATCTGATCGGAATATATTAATTCGGTGTTCCTGAACGAGGTTGTTTCAACGCCAAGAAATTCCTTTATCATTTCCCTGTGGGCATTCACCTGGCGTTCAAATTCAGTCCTTGTCTTGATTGATGCCAGTGAATGCGACTCGGTCTCTGCAAGGAATTCCACCATTCCGGTTTCTGCAAGATTCTTAAACGACTCCAGCACTTCAGGTGCATAAAGGCGGAACTGGTTTATTACCAATCCTGTCAGGGAAAAAGTCACTTTAAACTTTCCCTTGTTTTTAAGGATGAGATCGAGCATGATTTCATTGGCCGGGAGATAACAATTCTCTGCCACCTTTCTCATGATGGACTCATTTGAGAAATCATCATAATAATAGTGATCATGACCCAGGTCGAAAAACCTGTATCGCTTTAGCCTGAATGGCTGATGTACCTGAAAATAAAAGCATATTGCTTTTTTGCCTGTTAAAATCATATCTAGTTCTTATTTTGCCAAATCACTCTGTAATAAATATCCCTGACATGTCTTGCTGAATTATCCCATTTTAGCCTTACTACTTCCTCCTTGCCATTCTTGATGAACATCTTCGAAAGCGCAGGATAGTTAAGGATGCCATAAATAGCATCGGCCATTGCATCGATATCCCAGAAGTCTGTTTTTACCGCATGCGTCAGTATTTCAGAAACTCCCGATTGTTTGCTGATTATTACTGGAACATTTGACTGCATGGCTTCAAGCGGAGAAATCCCAAAAGGTTCGGAGACCGATGGCATGATGTATACATCGCTCATATTCAGCATCGTAAAGACATCCTTACCTTTAAGGAAACCGGTAAAATGAAACCTGTCAGTAATTTTAAGGGCAGCAGCTCTTCGCATCATTCTTTCCATCATATCACCTGAGCCTGCCATCACAAACCTTACTTCTGGCATAACTTTAAGGACTTTATAGGCGGCCTCGATGAAATATTCCGGACCTTTCTGCAAAGTTATTCTTCCAAGGAAAGTTACCACTTTTTCGTCAAAGCCCTTGTTTAAGACGACATCCTGTGACATCTTAATCGGTTCAACTGCATTATAGACTGTTTCGACCTTATCAGGATTAATGTTGTATTTATTGATTACAATATCCCTTGTAAGGTTACTTACCGTAATGATTTTTGAGGCTGCATCCATCCCTAGTTTTTCGATCCGGTAAACATCGGGATTAACATTACCTCCGCTGCGATCGAAATCGGTGGCATGAACATGTATCACAAGAGGCTTGCCAGAGACCTCCATTGCGGCAATGCCTGCAGGGTAAGCGAGCCAGTCGTGAGCATGGATAATATCAAATTCGTTTTCCTCGGCAATTACAGAGGCGACTACCGAATACTTGTAAATCTCATCCATAAGTGAATTGTCGTATCTGCCTGAAAAGTCAACAGTACCCTCATTGTTCGTCTGTACTATAAGCTTATATCCCGTTGTTTCTGAATTGATCCTTGTCCAGAATTCCTCAGGATCTGTATAAGGAACAATTTTTGATGAGATTTCAATTTGTTCAAGCGGGCGTCTGAAACCTTTATAATGAACCTGCTTGAAGGCAACAGGGATCTTATTGGCACCTATGAGTCTAACCCTGCTCTGGTCTTCATCGCCCCATGCCTTAGGCACAACGAAGATCACTTCAAGGTCCTCCAGTGTGGACATACCTTTTGTCAGGCCATAACTGGCTGTACCCAATCCGCCGGAGATATGTGGCGGAAATTCCCATCCGAACATTAGCACACGCATATCATACCTGATTTATAAATTTGAATATTTATTTTCAAGAAGATCGATTATCCTCAGAACCTCACCCACACTCCATGCCTGTGATATGGTTCCATTAGGTGCATGAGGCGGATCTCCGTCATAAATCTCTGAAATCGTGCTTACCCCGTGTTCACTCATTACCTCTTCAAGTCCAAAAACCAGTTTCCTCACTCTCTGTTCCCCTTGTTTTCCATATACTTTAAGCCATCCTTCACAGAATGGTCCTAACAGCCATGGCCATACGGTCCCGTTATGATAAGCATTATCCCTTTCTTCCTGGCTCCCGTGATATGTTCCTTTGTAAAGAGGATTTCCCGGAGAAAGGGTCCTGAGCCCACGCGGTGTTACAAGCTCTTTGTCTGCTACATCCAGCACTCTTTTCATCTCGTCCTTCGTAAGCATCGAGTAAGGGAGTGACACTGCAATCACCATATTTGGCCTTACAAAATAGTTCTTTCCTTCGTCGTCGTTTACATAGTCGGCTAGATATCCCTTATGAGGATCGCAGAACAGTTCATGGAAAGAATTACTTATCAGCGCAGGAAGGTTCTCATTTTCCCTGACAAACTTACGATCCTTAACCTGTTTTGCCATATCCAGTGCAAAACAAACTGCATTATACCACAGTGCGTTTATTTCAACTGTATAACCTTTTCTTTGTGTCACAGGAATACCGTTGACCACTGCGTCCATCCATGTAAGGGACTTACCAGTAGCATCAGCATATATTAGTCCGTTTTCCCTCATAACTATACTAAAGGCAGTACCGCTTTTATAGGCACTAAGAACTGATTTCAATGCCTCTCCGTAGCGTTCCCATGCATCTGTCCCCCCATTCTCAAGATATTGCTGAACCGACCAGAAAAACCATAATGGAGCATCAACAGAATTAAATGCCGGATTACCGATTGTACCCATATTGGGAAACAGGCCATCCTTCATCCTTGCAACCTGTGTATCGAGAACCTCTCTGTAAAGTTGAAGATTTTTACCCAGACGTGCCAAAGCAAGTCCGGGAAGAGCAATAAATGTATCCCTGCCCCATGATCCGAACCATGGATAACCTGCGATGATCAGGGTCCTTCCATGTCGTTTTTCAATAAACTGCTGAGCAGCATTTTTCAGGCAGTTGGTAAAATTGCTTCTCGGTATCTTGCCGTTGACGGTTTTTGTAAATTTAGCTTTGAAGCCCGATGGTTTTTCTTCCCTGGTTGAAGCAGAAAAAACTATCACATCTCCTTCTTTAGCTTCTACTTCAAAAAATCCGGGTGTAAAGAGATCCTCGGAATAATCATATCCCCTCTTCTGCTCTTCAGTGTATTCAACCCCAAGGTACCAGTCAGGAACATGAATAAACTCTGCTTTTTGTGAGAATTGCATGTGGAGATAAGGAAATCCGTCATAGAGCCTCATTTTAATCCCGCTGTCTATAGAATCTACTTTTGTATTTGCTGAAAGGTTGGCATGTGTCAGTTCATGAATATTCCTGAAAGCCAGGAAAGGTCTGATCTGAAGTTTCATTGGTTCTGATGCTTCAAGAATGGTGAATCGGGCAAGATACTGCTCCTCATAGTGAACAAGAAGCCTTTCATGTTTTAACTTTACTCCTCCAACCCTGTATATCCTTGAAGGAATTCCATCCATCTCCAGTTCTTCGATATACTTATGTCCTTTCGGGCTGTAATAGTCTCCTTTATATTTCCTTATTCCGGTATTAAAGCTTCTGTCATTATTCACAACCATTGCATCGAGCGATGACAGCAGAACATACCTCTCCCCTCCGAAATCATCGACCGGACATACAAGCAGACCATGATATTTCCTGGTATTACATCCAACAATGGTCGTCGAAGAGTAGGAACCAGCCCTGTTGGTCCTGATCATCTCTCTTGACAACGAGTATTCGAGGTTTATAATCTGACTCTTTTCAAACTTGATATAACTCATAGACAATTCTTTATAATACTATACTAAAAAGTTTTTAAGTTAATGAATTTTATTGAACATTCCAAAGCAACCGGTCCGAAGCAGGAAAAAAGTTTAAATTCCTGTTTGGCTTTAAGCATCATTCCGGTGAACATTATAAAATCTGCACCGGGGGTTGTCTGATTAAAAAAAGAGTAACTTTGCATCTCAATAAATTATTCTAATTAACAAATACTATTCTCTGTATGATCAGAAAACCGGGAATTCTTTTAGCAGCCGCACTTATATTTACAGGCTGTGGCGATAAAACTGCGGAAATATCAGGTATCCTCGAAAATTCAATGCCCCGATATATTTTTCTGCAGGAGCTGAAGCCTAATGAACTTCTTAATGTCGATTCCGCCATAATTTCGGAAGATGGTAGTTTTGAATTCGAAAGGAAGGTAAAATTCCCGTCTTTTTATCTGCTCAAAATTAATCAAAATAACTTCCTGACAATGCTTATTGAACCGGGAGAGAAAATAAAAATGACCTCTCACTTTGATTCATTGAATTATCCGGTCGCGGTTATCGGTTCAAAAGGGACAAAACTGATAGCAGATTATAATAAGCGATTGATTAAAACAAGGGACAAAATAAGTAACCTCAACTATTTATATGAAAGGAATTCAGGAAGGCCCGATGTGGCAAAGTTTATTGATTCCCTCGATAATCTTGGCGATGGTTATCTGAATGATATGAACAGTTATGCTAAAAAATATATTGATGATAATGTTTCATCGCTGGCAACAATACCTGTCTTATATTCTCAGTTAACCCAGGATATATATATACTTGACCCTCAGAAAGATTTATCATATTTCCTTAAAGTCGATTCTTCATTGTTCAAGCAATATCCTGAATACGGTCCCGTGATCGATCTTCACAACCAGATAAAGCAGATGGTTACCTATTTTGATGGTGCAGAATCATCAACAACCAAACCCGGAGAAAGATCGGAGGCTCCCGAGATTGCCCTTCCATCTCCCGAGGGTGATACGATTAAACTTACTTCAACAAGAGGTTCTTTCGTGTTGCTCGATTTCTGGGCATCGTGGTGTGCTCCCTGCCGGACAGAAAATCCTAATCTCGTCAAAGCATGGAATTTGTACCGCAACAGGGGTTTCAAGATTTACCAGGTTTCCCTTGATAAAACAAAAGAAGCCTGGCTAAAAGGTATTCAGGATGACGGACTTGATAAATGGATCCATGTAAGTGACGTAAGCTACTGGCAATCAGTTGTGGTCCCTCTCTATAAGATAGAATCAATCCCTGCCAATTATCTGCTCGACAGGGAGGGCAGAATAATTGCCACAAACCTCAGGGGAGATGCCTTGCAAAGAAAACTTGCTGAAATATTCAAATAAACCAATAACCAATCCAGGAAACCGGTAATCTGATTTAATGATGAAAAGAACCTTTCTTCTTCTGCTTCCGCTCTTGCTTCTTGCAGGGTGTCAGAACAAAAATACCTTCACAGTAAAAGGGGTAATCAGGGATCCCCAGAAAAAAATTGTCGCCCTGAACAGGGTCGATGTAAACAGGCTCGTGCTCATCGATTCATCAAAAATCAACGGCAATGGCAGCTTTAAGTTCAGGGTAAAGTCAACCGGTCCTGAATTCTATCAGATCGGTTATTCCGATTCGGATTTTATCACATTGCTTGCAGAACCAGGAGAAAGAATTAAAGTATCCTTTAACGGCAAGACAATGTCAGGCGACTACACTGTAACCGGATCGAAAGGTTCAGAGGATGTAAGGATGCTTGATATGAGGCTTGCAGCAGCAAAAGAAAAACTCGATTCCCTCAGGATAATCTATGCTGATGCATCAGGGAAACCAGGCTTCGATGAAAAAAAGAGTCTGCTCGAAAATGAATTCAGTGATATTCTCAAGGAACTCCGGAAGAAGAATATAGAGTTCATAATAAGCAATACAAGGTCGATGGCCTCTCTTAAAGCTGTTTATCAGAGAATCGATGATAATGCATATGTTCTTAATGAACCCCGCGATCTGCAATACATGAAAATAATCTCCGACTCGCTGGGCCGCTATTATCCCGGGTCAAAAAATGTAAAGGCACTTTCGGAAGACCTGAAGAATGAACTTAATCAGATGTATTCAAATCAGATACAGAGTATGGCCAGTAAATCTCCTGAAGCGAAACTGGACCCCAACCTGAAAGACATCACAGGAAAAAGAATCGCCTTATCATCGTTGAAAGGGAAGGTTGTCTTGCTGACATTCTGGTCGGTTGATTCAAAAGAATGCATTGCCGAAAATCTTCAGCTCAAGGAAATCTATAAGGCTTACAACAAAAATGGATTTGAAATTTACCAGATAAATGTTGACGAAAGTGAGCAAAAATGGAGAGATGAAGTTCGGTTTGATGAGCTGCCCTGGATAAATACAAGGGAGGATGATCCCCTCAGTCCTGCAAATGCAATTCTCTTTAATGTCAGGAGTCTGCCGGCCAATTTTCTTTTTGACCGCGATGGTACAATAATCGGATCAAATCTTCATGGCCGGTCGCTTCAGATCAGATTAAATCAATTATTTAGCAATTAGTCTTCTGCATTGAAAGAACAGGGGAAAATATACTTTGCATCTGATTTTCATCTTGGACTCAAAGCCGGAGGTGATCCTGCTGAAAGGGAAAAAAAGGTTGTAAGGTGGCTGAATGCAATAGCCCCTGAAGCCAGGGAAATCTTTCTGGTAGGAGATATTTTTGATTTCTGGTGGGAATATAAACTTGTCGTCCCGCGTGGATTCACAAGGTTCCTCGGGACAGTTTCCGAAATAACCGATTCTGGTGTACCTGTACACTTCTTTACAGGTAACCATGATATGTGGGTGAGGAATTATCTTTCTGATGAATGCGGTGTGACAATTCATACATCTCCCTATACTCAGACAATTGACGGTATGAAATTTCATATTGCACACGGGGAAGGCCTCGGCAGTAAAAGTACAGGTTATAAAATCCTCCTTTCAATATTCCGGAACAAACCACTCCGTGTCATGTATTCCATGCTCCATCCCTCAATAGGTATTGGCATAGGCCATAAATGGTCGTTGAGTTCGAGACTGGGAAAAGGAACAACTCTGGATTTCCTGGGGGAGGAAAAGGAAGATCTTATAAGATATTCCCGTTCAGTGCTTGAGAATGATAAAGTCGATTACTTCGTTTTTGGCCACCGTCATCTTGCTCTTGAATACAAGCTTGAACAAGGGAGTCATATTGTTTTCCTGGGCGACTGGATAAAGGAAGGAAGTTTTGCTGAATGGAATAGTAAGGGACTGACTCTCAGAATATTCTGATCAGCTAAGATGTCCTTCGACACTGACAGTCAGTATGAAGTATGAATACAGATCATTTACCTTTTCAAACTGGTAATTGAGTTTGCTCCCCGACTTGCGTGCCATAGAAATAAGCCCCATATTGCCTGTGCTGTCCGTATCGATCGTTTGCGATGATAAAGACTCATAAAAGAGTGTTTTCAGTCCCTCCTTACCGATGCTGTTTATCTTCTCAAGCTTATCTTTCAGATCACCGACATGGGAGTTCAGGATCAGATTTCCTGTCGTCAGAACGTATTTACCCTTTTCCAGTCGTACCAATACAACAGGCATTCCGAACTTTAGCTCTTCCACCTTTCCCGGATTATATTTTGAGACATTTTCCAGGATCTCGATCATTATGTTGAACACTCTTTTACGCAGAGCTGAATCAATGTCTTCTTCGGTGAGCTTGGCTTCAGTAAGTGATAATACTTCCTCTCCGATACCTGGTGTAAGATGCCCTGACCATATCATGTAAATTTTGTTCTCAGCCATCAGATGCTCTAGGTGAATAACAGAATCACTCTCAAATCGCCGGTCCCTGTTGCCTGTATTCAATCCTACTCCGCTCGAATCGACTGTTTTGCTAAGAATAAAATATGAAAAATTTTTATCGACAGGAACAAATTCATAATCGAGCCTGTTTCCTGTCTTAATTGCCATTTCTATCAATCCAAGCCCGGCTCCGCCTTTATTGCTGAATTCAGAGCTATCCAGTATCTGTCTGTAAAGAATTTTTATTTCATTAATATCCAGCATATTAACTCTGTCAAGCCTTGTTTTCAGATCATTTACATGATCAGTTGCAATTATGTTTCCTGTTGTTATTGTATAGCCGTCATTTGTTTTTGAGTATGCAACAAGCGACATATCTCCGTGACCTGACCTGTCGCCATGCTTGACAATATTCTGAAGGTTCTCAAGTACATACATGAATAGCCTCTTCCTTCCTACAAATCCATAGGAATCGTCCCTCATCTCATTCTCAAGCAGTGTCAGCAGAGGTAATGAATTCCTTTCTGTTATTTCTCCCCTGTAAACAAACAGAAGGCGTTCTTTCCTCATTTTATCGTGAATCGTACGGGTAAGGTCCATGCAGTATAAGTAAAGTGATATTGTTCCTGACAAAAATAACAATATCGGTTAAAATCACAAACTAATTCCCTCTTCGGAGACGTATAAGCTTAAATACTTATCTGGCATAAGCAGTAATAATTACATTCCGGATGATTTATGTTGTTTGAACTAAATTTCATTATCAACCAATTGGTTAGTTGGTTTTTTAGTGTAACTTTCGCACCAAATAAGCATGGATGTAAATGCTTTCTTTAAGAGAAAAAATTGACTGATGTTCAGCAGATTCCTAAAATTTATTGTGCCTCCCTTTACCTTCAGAGCCTTTTTCAGAAGGATTTTTTATTCCAACCTGAAAAAAGTCCCGCTCAATAAGCCACTTCTTTTTGTGGGCAACCATCAGAATTCATTTATGGACGGAATTCTTGTCGGTTCTTACCTTCCCCAGCCTCTTCATTTCACAATGAGAGCTGACATGTTCAGGAAGCCATTTGCACGCTTTTGTCTTCGCGAACTGAATGTGGCACCTGTTTACAGGGCTGAAGAGGGTATGGAAAACGTCCACAAAAACATTGAATCATTTGCAGGTATATATGAGGTTTTAAAGAAGAACGGCAACCTGATTATGTTTTCCGAAGGCATCTGTATCCAGGAAAAACGTCTTCACAAGCTTAGAAAAGGTACAGCCAGGTTGGCTTTCGGAGCTCAGGAGAAATTTGGTCTGGACGTTCATATTGTACCGGTGGGAATTAATTACACCTATCCTTCCAGGTTCCGCAAGGAGGTAATGATAAATTTTCACGATTCATTCAGCATCAATGAACTTAAGGATGCATACAAGGAACACCCGGCAAAGGCATTGCTGGCCTTTAATGAGAAATGTGATATCAGCCTGAGAAAAGAAGTAATAATTGTTGAAGATCCGAAAAACGACTGGCTTGCTGAACAGCTTCTTAAAATGGAGCGCCATAATATGGTCCTGCCATTTTTCAGGTGGCGATTTGATACCGACGACAGAAGACAGGCTGAAAAAAGAGTAAGCGAAAAAATAAACCAGCTGAGCCGGACATCTCAGGTCGACCTTGAATCGTTTTCCGCAAAAGTTGAAAACTATGTCAATCTGCTTGCGAAAAACAGGCTCAGGGATGAGAATCTGGCACGGAAGCTCAATTTGGGATTTTTAAGATATTTTGCAGTTTTTGCCGGATTTCCAATATTTTTAGCCGGGTTTATCGCCAACATTATCCCTTTCTTTATACCAAAAATAATCTGCGACAGACTTATTAAGGACCTCAGGTTTTACAGTTCTGTTTTCATTGGCTCATTTACAGTTCTTTATCTGATTTATTTCCCTGTTCTGCTCATTCTGGGAGCCATATTTGCCGGCCTGGCGGGATTCCTTCTGGCATTGCTTGTTCCGCTTTCAGGCTATTTTGTTCTGTATTATCAGGAGAATTTCTGGGAGCGGAGCCGGACACTGAACTTCAATCTGAAAAGGATCTTCAATCCCGCCCTGATCAGAGACCTTACGTTTCAGAGGCACAGTATCCTGGAGGAACTTGACAAAGTCAGAGTATAAACGGGAAACCATCAATCACAGCCAGTTGCTAACTGTTTTTAATATACAGAGATTTTCTTTACACGACGGAGCCGGAGTAAGAACAAATATCTTCTTCAAGGGATGCCCGCTCAGCTGCCTGTGGTGCAACAATCCCGAGAGCATCGATCCATTTCCTTCTGTCATGTTCGATGAAAGGCAGTGCCATATGTTCGGAGATTGTATCAGGGCAGGCAACGGAAATATTGTCTCTAAAGACAACAGGCTGATAATAGAAAGGGAGAAAATAAGGGATTTCGATTCCATCAGGAATATCTGCCCCTCAAAAGCACTGAACGTTGCAGGAGAGACAAGGAGTGTCAGTCAGATCATAAGCGAAATTGAGAAAGATATTCCATTCTATGAAATGAGCGGAGGTGGAGTCACCCTATCGGGAGGTGAACCTTTTTCCCAGGATCCTAATCTGATGGAATTGGTTATTGAACTTAAAAAAAGGAGGATACATGTTTCTGCGGAGACATCACTTCACCTGCCCTGGGAAACAATTGAGAGTTACCTCAACCTGATAGACGTATTTTTATCCGACCTGAAACATACCGACAATGAGAAGTTTGCCAGATATACCGGCGGGAATGCGGCTCTTGTAATGAATAATTTCAGGAAACTCGATAAGACCGGGAAATCCTTTATTGTAAGAGTACCTGTTATTCCGCATTTTAATTTCTCTGAACAGGAACTTTGTGAAATAATCGATTTTGCTGCCGGATTAGAAAATGCCCGCGAAATCAATTTCATTCCGTTCCATTCACTTGCAAGGGAGAACTATGCAATGCTTGGAAAAGAATATATCTTTGAAAATCACAGGAATATTGAAAAGGTTGAATTAGGCCCATATGTCGTATATGCAGAAAAAAAGGGGATGACGGCTAAAATCGTGAATTAAAATGATAACAGAAGCAAAATCAGCA
>CAZCQC010000245.1:0-14286 GCA_964500155.1 uncultured Rikenellaceae bacterium
ATAATAGAAATATTGATATGCAGACAGGATTTTCATTCCGCCGGGAAAAAATTGGCTTGTTTTACAATTACAGGTTCAATCTTACTTCAGCAAATTCATTAGTACCATTTTCTCTTGTCCATCAGACAGGCCTTACATTCATTTTACACAATGTTGAAAAAAGAATTAAATTCAGTACAATAAATGCACCTTATATGTAGTTATATTTGGTGTCCGAAAAAACTTTTTCAGAATAAAAGTAAATTTATAAATTCATAAATGCCATTAAAATAAAGAGTTATGTATAGATTCAGAACCTTGTCGGTTATATTTTTTGCAGCACTTATTCTCTTTTCGTGCAAGGGGGGCAAGCGAGGCGACTCGAATGTTTCAACCACTACCGGGTGGAAGTATAATGACCCTGACAATGGAGGATTTGAAGTTGCATTAGGTGCGGAACAGAAAACAGGTCCCGGCCTCGTACTTATTGAAGGAGGTCGATTTACAATGGGCCGTGTGGAACAGGATGTGATGTTTGACTGGAATAATATTCCAAGGACTGTTACTGTATCCTCTTTTTACATGGATGAGACAGAGGTGAGAAACGTTGACTACCGCGAATACCTGTTCTGGATTAAAAGGGTCTACAAGGATTATCCTGAAGTTTTCAAAAGGGCTTTGCCTGATACCCTGGTATGGAGGAGTCCGATGGGTTTCAATGACCCTTATGTACAGTATTATTTCAGGCACCCTTCATATAACAACTATCCTGTTGTGGGTGTCAGCTGGATTAAAGCAAATGATTATTGTCTGTGGAGAACCGACAGGGTGAATGAGCAGCTGCTGATCGATGAAGGAGAACTTAATCCTGATCCGAACCAGCTTAATGAAAAGAACTTCAATACAGAAGCCTACCTTGCAGGGCAATATGAAGGAGTTGTAAACCAGCTTCGTGAAAGTCTTAATCCCAATCAGACCGAAAGGCGTACAAATTTTGAGGATGGTTTGCTCCTGCCCGGTTACAGGCTTCCAACTGAAGCAGAATGGGAATTTGCAGCCTATGCTCTAAGGGGCAATACATTCGAAGAACGTGTTTATGAAAGAAGGATCTACCCATGGGACGGGCATAATGTAAGAAATGCAGCCAAAAAATCGCGTGGTGAAATGATGGCCAATTTTGTTCGTGGCAGGGGAGATATGATGGGCGTTGCCGGAAGTTTGAATGACAACGGGAGCATAACCACCGATGTGAAATCTTACTGGCCGAATGATTATGGTCTTTACTGTATGTCAGGAAATGTTAATGAATGGGTTCAGGATGTTTACCGTCCTCTTACATCACAGGATGTTGACGGATTTAATCCTTACAGGGGTAATGTCTACACAGACCTCAGAAGAGATGCCAACGGACAGACTGTAGGAAAAGATAAACTCGGCAAACTTTATGTTGATACTGTTAAGGATACTGATGTTGCAAACAGGTATAATTATCAGAAGGGTGATTACAGGAATTACAGGGATGGGGATCTGTCGTCTTCAATTACAGCCGACTGGAACGTTGATGACAATAAAAAAGGATCTTCAAGGATGTATGCACAGGAAGAGAAGGATTATTTTACTCTTATTAACGATAATGCCAGGGTATATAAAGGCGGGTCATGGAAAGACAGGGCATATTGGCTCAATCCTTCTACAAGGAGATTCCTTGATCAGGAAAGCTGCCGTGATGATATCGGATTCAGGTGTGCGATGATAAGAGTTGGAAGTCCATCAGGATTTTAGGCTAATAGAAGAATTTTATATATATTGCCTCATTATGAATCCATAATGAGGCATTTTTTTTTAAAGTTATGAAATCCGCATGTTTTGCAAACATAAACTATAATTTAAAAAGTTCTTTTGACATGTGGGTTCCATGTGGCCTAAAAATCAAAATTATTTTCACATGAAAACAGAACAGCTTTACAGGATATATAGGGAGGAATCAACCGGGGTCTCAACTGATTCCCGGAACATAAAAAAAGGTCAGTTGTTTTTTGCACTCTGGGGCAAGAGTTTCAACGGGAACAAATATGCCGCAGAAGCAATTGACAAGGGAGCTTCATATGCAGTAATTGATGATCCGGTGTATGAAACTGAAAAAACCATCCTTGTTGACGATTGTCTTATCGAACTGGCGGGTTTGGCCCTCAGTCACCGGAAAATGATCAAGGCTCCCGTACTGGCAATAACCGGTACTAATGGTAAGACAACCACAAAGGAACTCATTGCCGCAATAATGTCGAAAAAGCTTAAAGTTCACTATACCAAAGGAAATCTTAACAATGAAATCGGATTGCCACTGACTATTTTATCGGCACCGGAGGATACCGAGATGATGATCCTGGAAATGGGGGCAAACCATCTTGGAGAGATCCGTGCATTATGCAATGTTGCACGGCCCGATTATGGCATAATCACCAACATAGGAACAGCTCATCTTGAGGGTTTTGGATCATTCGATGGAGTACTGAAAGCCAAAACTGAGCTTTATGAGCATCTCAGGAAAGTAAATGGTATCGCTATTTACGATGATATGAATCCTTTCCTGACAGAAAAGATATATAAGCTTGTGAACAGGGGTGTTCCCTACTCAAACCCGACAGGTGTGGAACTGGTTGTTGAGGCTTTACCTTCTGAGATGAATCTGGCTGTAAGAGTAAAATATCAGCATAAGACTCATGAAATTCAGACAGGTCTTTTTGGTGCTTATAATCTTGAAAATATTAGGGCAGCCATAGCAACAGGACTATTCCTCGGTGTCGGAATGGAAGAGATTGTCGAAGCCGTTGGAAAATACCAGCCAGGTAATAACAGATCGCAGATAAAAACGACTCCGAATAATACCCTGGTCTGCGATTCCTACAATGCAAACCCAACAAGCATGATGGCGGCAATAGATTCATTTTGTGAACTAAAAACAAGCAAAAAGATCCTGATCCTTGGAGATATGCTTGAACTCGGAGATAAAGGCGATGAGGAGCATCTGAGGGTTCTCGATGCCCTTAAATCAATGAAACCAGGAAAAATACTTCTGGTTGGGAGCACTTTTCAAAAGATCTCCGCCGGAACTGATTTCAAATCATTTCATGATGTCGCAAAACTACGGGAGCATCTTAAGGCTGAACCTGTTAAGGGAAGTCTGATACTTATAAAAGGTTCCAGAGGAATGACTCTTGAGAAGATTTATGATCTATTATAATTCTACTGTATTTTAGCCGTGCCCTGTTCAGTTATGAACCTGATGGTGATTAACAGTACTTCCGACCGGCTACCCGATCTTACTCTCGGACCCCAAAGTCCATATCCGGAAGATACAATATAGTGGGTATTGCCTTTTTTCTTATAACCATAGCTCAGTTCATACATCTTGGCTGTAAGATGATTCAATGGCCACATCTGGCCATTATGGGTATGGCCTGAAAGCTGTAAGTCGACCCCGTTCTTCTCTGCCTGGCCAAGGTCAAATGGTTGATGATCAAGCAGTATAACAGGCCTGGTATGATCAACAGACTTCATAAGTTCCCCGAGTGGTTTACGTTCGGCACCATAAAATCTTTTTGAGTCCCTGTCCAGTCTGCCGATCAGCTGAATCCCGCCTTCAATTGTCACAGATTCATCTTTCAGAATTCTTATGCCCTTGCTTTCAATATATGGGATTGTCTTTTTCGCACCTCCAATGAATTCATGATTCCCGGTTATTGCGTAAAGTCCATCGCTGCATTTCGGACAGGTAAAATACTGCAAAAGATCACCGCGCAATACCGGACCTATTTCACCATCAACAATATCACCGAGAAGTAAGATCAGATCGGGTTCAAGTTTTTTAAGGATATGAGAAAGCTTTTTAATACTCCTTTTCCTGATAATACTTCCAAGATGAATATCCGAGACTGCAGCAATCCTGAGACCCTTTAATTCTCCGGCTGACTTATTGATCGTGATATCGTAGCTTTTCACTGTCGGAACAATCGCGTTAATAAATCCACCGGCTATAAGAATGAAAGATATGATCAGGGTCAGAGCATATGACCATTTCCTGAAAACCATTATGTTGCTGCCATTAATTACTCCTGCTATCCTGAGAGCCAATCCTATTATGTCTGAAAGAAGAAGGAAGAGAAATCCGTAAAGCATAAAAGCCATCCAGAATCCACCAATAATATTCAGTATATCTGATAAAACTGAGCTATGGCGCGCTTCAAGTATCTTTCCAAAAATAAATGTGGAGGCGAGGAGGAAAAAACTTAGCAGATACCAGATCTTATTATTCTGGAAAGCAGTTATTGAGCCATAACCTTTAGAATAAATATAAATATTTGCAAGAGAGTAAATTGTGAGAACAATTGCAAAGAACACGATAAACTGGTATGGTTTCATTCAAATCAATTTCAGATGTTGATACTGCTGAAGGTTTTTTCCCTCTTTATATAAAACCTGAAAACAATGCACTTGTTCACTAAATGACTATTAGTTTTGTTTATTGTTAGATTTTTCACAGATTCTCTCTTAACCTTAAGTGTGTTGATGTTTTTATAATAATCGAGATGGGCTTTCCAGACGGCTATTGCATTTCCTGTTCTGCCTTTAATGATGAACATGATAGCTGCCACTCCGTCAAGTATCTTTCGGATAAATATTGTTTTGTGCAACCTGGTTTCAGGAAGGTTTTTATAAAGCAGGAAGAGATTATTACGGAAATTAAGGTATGTTTTGAGTTTTGAATCATAAGGTAGAGATCCTCCTCCCGCATGATAAATTATTGACCCGGGTACACAGGAGACACGAAATCCGGCCAGATGAAATCTCCAGCAAAGATCAACCTCTTCCATATGGGCAAAAAAATCATCGTCAAAACCCCCGCATCGCTTCCAGGCTTCCGACCTTACCATCATACAAGCTCCGGAGGACCAGAAAATATCGGTGATATTATCGTACTGGCCGGTATCTTTTTCGATATTATCAAAGATCCGTCCCCTGCAGAATGTATATCCGAATTTATCAAGGTATCCGCCTGCCGCACCTGCATATTCAAAATGGTCCTTTTTGTGAAATGACCTGATCCTTGGCTGGCAGGATGCGACATCAGGATTCTGTTCCATATGTTTTATCAAAGGGTCAAGCCAGCCTTCAGTTACTTCAGCATCTGAGTTGAGAAGCACGAAGTACTCGGCAGAGATCTGATTCAGAGCCCGATTGTAACCGCCGGCAAAGCCATGGTTGCTATCAAGTCTTAATATCGCGACATCACTTATATTCTTTGAAACCCATTCTGCTGAACCGTCAGTTGAACCATTATCAGCCATAAAAACAGCTGTATCGGGGCCGGATGAAAATCTTACGGCTGTAGCAAGGAATTTCTGCAGCCAGGCCAGTCCATTCCAGTTAAGTATAACAACTGCAGTTTTAATCATTTACAGCTTCTTTTTTATATTTCCATCTCCGATGTGTCCAGAGCCAGTACTCCGGTTTTTCCCTGATCAATTCTTCAAGACGTTTGACATGGGTGTTGGTCACCATATATTTCGGAAGATTCCTTGTACTCTCAAATAAAAGTTCTATTGTCAGATTGTAATATCCACGACGGAATTTCTGAATATTTAGAAACACAATAGCCATGTCATATTTTGCAGCGATCTTCTCAATTCCAAGAAATACGGGAGTTTCCTGATTCAGGAAATCTGTATAGTATTCAATAAGAGTTTTTGCGGGTGTCTGGTCCGACATGAATCCATAAATACCCCTGATGTTATTGTTCCTGTTTTCGACGATTCTCCTGACAATCATTTGCATGGGTGCCAATTCCCCTTTATTTCTTATCCTGTTATTATTAATGAAATTATTGAACATTCTATTCTGCAATGGCTTGTACGCTCCGACACATCTGTATTTTGTATATATCGGTAAGAAAGCCGACAGCCATTCCCAGTTATTATAATGACTATAAACCACCGCCACATCACGGCCTGAATTATACAGATGTTCGATCAGTTCCGGATTGCTGATCCTGAATCTCTTTTTTATCTCCTTGTCTTCGATATGAGTAAGTTTAAGGGTTTCAATAAACAGATCCGCCAGGTGCCTGTAAAACTTTCTGCTGATAATTGTTATCTCTTTTTCTGATTTTTCAGGAAAGGACTTTCGGAGGTTTTCAGCAACAATTTTTCTCCTGTAAGACGGGAAGTAATACAATAACAGGAAGAGTATATCGGATGATATATACAGAATTCTCAGTGGCAACAGGGTAATTATCCAATTTATTCCATAGAAAATATAGTATCCGACAGTTCCCATTATATTACCTTGACTTATCTTTCATAAAATTACCGATAATTTCGATTGTCTCATTATATATAAGGGAGTTGGAAGCGATTGTTTCATCACCAGTAAGTTTGGTCATGTTACCTGAAAAATCACTGAACCTGCCCCCGGCCTCCCTCACAATAAGCATTCCTGCTGCTATGTCCCACATTTTCAGGTCGTATTCAAAGAAAAGATCAAACCTTCCGCATGCCACATATGCCAGGTCGATCGAGGCACATCCAAGCCTTCTCAGCCCATGGGTGTTTTTTACAAGAAATGTAAGGAGGTTCATATAAGGGTCGAGTCTGTCAAAAAGATTATATGGAAATCCCGTTGCTGCCAGCGATCCGGACAATTTTGGGGTGGCTGAAACATGGATCTTTTTGCCATTGAGCCAGGCACCTCCATTTTTCCAGGCTGTAAAGGTTTCATCACCTCCAGCTTCATGAACCACCCCCGCTATTATTTCATCGTTTTCCATCAGTCCGATACTTACGGCGTAGGGATGTACGCCATGAAGGAAATTGGTAGTTCCGTCAAGAGGATCTATTACCCAGTTGTATTTTAATCCTTTTTTAGCCGAGGTTCCCTCCTCAGCTATAAACCCTGCTTCAGGGATCAGAAGAGCAAGTTTTTCGACCAGCATCTTCTCAGATCCTTTGTCAACATATGTCACAAAGTTGTTTAATCCTTTGGTTTCGGTATCGTTAATATTAAAAATTGCTGATTCCTTTTTTATGAATTCACCGGCCATTCTGGCGGCTGTTTCAATTTCAGCACATAGAGCTTTAAGATCTGTCATGGTTTAATCGATTAATTCAACCATCATTCTGCCTGTTCCCGAAATCCCTGTCAACCTTGCGGTTTTAATTGTGCCTGCGAGGCTTGTCTTCCAGGGATACTCAGCCCGGAGGTAGTTCCCTGTGAAACCTGTAATCATGCCTTCACTCCTGTTGTGTTCAAAAAGTATTTCGGCGGACCGGCTGATATTTTGCTTTGAGAATTCAAGATGCTTGTTTTCAGAAAGGCTTATCAGTCTCCTGCTTCTATTCTCACGTATACTGAAAGGGACTTTGCCTGACATCTTTTCAGCTTCTGTCCCAGGTCGTTCAGAAAAGTTGAAAACATGCAGGTAGGATAACGGCATCTCTTTAAGAAAACTCATGGTATCTTCAAAATCGCTGTCCGATTCCCCCGGGAAACCCACTATAACATCGACCCCTATTCCTGCCATTGGTATATTCTTCCTGATTAACCTTATCCTGTCCTCGAACTGATCCCTTCCGTATCTTCTTCTCATCAGTCTTAAGACTTTGTCGGAACCACTCTGCAGGGGAATATGAAAATGGGGTAATATCTTTTTGGATTCTGCGGCCAGCCTTATAATTTCATCAGAAAGCAGATTGGGTTCAATTGATGAGATCCTGTACCTTTCAATTCCTTCAACCTTTATCAATTTCTTCAGCAATGATGCAAAATTGTCTCCGGTCGATTTGCCGTAATCTCCAATATTTACTCCGGTAAGGACAATTTCCTTTATCCCTTTCCCGGCAATTTTCTCAGCCTCCAGAATAAGGGAGCTAATATCCTGATTCCTGCTTCGTCCTCTGGCAACCGGGATTGTACAATAGGAACATCTGTAATCACATCCATCCTGAACCTTGAGGAATGAGCGTGTTCTGTCGCCTATTGAAAAGGAGGGGTGGAAAACGTCAGGAGCAGTCAGTCCGCCTGAGTGAATTTCTGTGTTTTTCTTTTTTTCAATTTTTTCAAGAAAAGCGGCTGTATCGAATTTCTCATTTGTCCCCAGTACAAGGTCGACGCCCTGAATTGACGAAATCTCACCAGGGTTCAGCTGTGCGTAGCATCCTATAACAGCAATTACAGCATCGGGCGACTCTTTTATGCATTTCTTGATCACCTGGCGGCATTTTCTATCGGCAATATCGGTCACCGAACATGTGTTAATAACATGAATATCAGCTTTCACGCCCGGTTTGACCTTTTCAAACTGATTCTCAGGAAACGACCTTGAAATTGTTGATGTTTCAGCAAAATTCAATTTGCATCCCAGGGTATGAAATGCTACCTTTTTCCTGGCTATTTCCATTGATTATTTCCTGCTTGCCTGCGGTAGCTTTGTAATGAAGACATTTCTGAATTCAATATCCTTGCCTTCACTCTGGAGGCAAATATGTCCTTTGGAGTCAGATGTACCAGTGGCCTTATTCTGAAGAGTTCCGTTAACATAGACTTCTATTGTATTTGACTTGCAAGTCACTTCCATTGTATTCCATTCCCCAACTGGTTTCTCGGACGATGCAGCCATTTTATTCACGACCCTTGTATTAGGTTTCAATTCATTCATTTTAGCTCCGTTCATACATACAAAGTCGCCGGCACTTCCTGACTTAAGCTGGCATTCAAAACACTTTAACCATATTGTATCCGGGAGCTGGGCATGAATAAATACACCGCTGTTTGAGGCTTCCCCGGGATAACGCCATTCCACATGGAGCTTGTATTCAGAGTATGTATCTTTGGTTCTCATATAACCGAATGGATCTCCCTTAATATGGATGACTCCGTTCTGAACTGTAAATACGGAAGCAGGGTCGACTGCAGGATCTTTAAGGTGGAAAGCCCAATTTGAAAGGTTTTTACCGTTAAAAAGTTGAATATTCACCGATTTGTCATTTCTTCTGTTCTGCTGGTTTTTTGAGTTTTTCTGTCCAGTCTGTCCATTGATTGCTGATGATGCTCCTGTAAGGATTATCCATGAAAATAAAATGAATCTTAATAATCTGGTTTTCATAGTTTGACTTATTTGAATTTATAATTGAAACATTTAAAATCCGGAAGTATCTTAAAGCAGTTTGCTTGCCAGTTCTGCAAGGAAGCTGCGCTCTCCTTTAACAAGATTCACATGTGCAAAAATATCCTGATCCTTCATTTTGTCTGAAAGGTAGCTGAGCCCGTTTGATGCTGTGTCAAGATAAGGGGAGTCAATCTGTTCAATATCACCGGTAAAGACCATCTTGGTTCCTTCTCCGGCTCTCGTTATTATAGTCTTGATCTCATGAGGAGTCAGGTTCTGAGCTTCATCGACTATGAAGAAGATACTCGAAAGGCTTCTCCCTCTGATATATGCAAGAGGTGTGATAACAAGTTTTTCCTCTTTCACCATTTCATTTATCCTTAGAAACTCAGGGCTCTGGTGACTGAATTTATGTTTAATGACTGTAAGGTTGTCGTACAATGGTGTCATATAAGGGTCCATTTTTTCCTTAACGTCACCCGGGAGAAATCCAAGATCCCGGTTGGCCAGCGGGACTATTGGCCTCGCCAGAAATATCTGTTTATATCGTTTATGCTGCTGAAGTGCAGCAGCAAGAGCAAGCAGGGTTTTGCCCGTCCCGGCCTTGCCTGTAAGAGAAACCAGCTGTATATCGGGATTTGAAAGTGCATCCAGAGCGAAAGTCTGTTCAGCATTCCGGGGATCGATACCGTATGTTGTCTGTTTGATCACTCTGTTCAGAAGCTTGTTTGACGGATTAAAGTGAGCAAGAGCGCTTGCCCCGCTGTTCTTCATAATGAAGAACTGGTGTCCCTTTGTTTCAGGATCGATTTTGAAATCTGAGACACTGACTCCCTCAGGAAGCTCATAGAGCTTGCTTATCAATGCATGATCAACCCCTTCAAGCACCTGGATCCCCTTGTAAAGATCATCAATGTTTGCCACCTTGTCGTTCTGGTAATCCTGTGCTATTATCCCGAGAGATTTTGCCTTCATCCTCAGATTTATATCCTTTGTGATAAGGACAACTGTTTTGTCCTTGTTAGAATTACAAACAAACTCGGCAATTGCCAGGATACGGTGATCAGCGGTTCTTTCAGGAAATGACTGGTTGACCTTTTCGGAAAAATCACGCCCGGTTTCGATATGGAGATTTCCCAGATTCTCTCCCAGAGGGATGTTTGCGGTTAATAGCATATCTCCTGAGAGCTTATCAAGTTCCCTTGTAAACTCCCTCGCATGAAAATTAATAATATCATTGCCTTTTTTAAATTTATCGAGCTCCTCAAGAACTACTATAGGAATTATAACATCATTTTCTTCGAAATTATAAATGCATTTGTAATCATGCAGTAAAACATTTGTATCAATAATGAAAAGTTTTTTATTGTGTTTTTTCTTCATACTTAAGTAATTTAAAATCAATTAGCTGTATTTTGCGAATAGATTTCTTCAGCACCCGGCAAAATTAACTAAAATAAAGATTACATTGTTGCATGTGTTGAAAGTATGTTAATTTGTATATGAATTATAAACAGACAATTGATTTCCTGTACAGCCAGCTGCCAGCCTATCACAGGATTGGTAAAGCTGCTTATAAGAATGATCTTCAAAATACCCTTGAACTCGATGAGCATCTTGGCCATCCTCATTCAGGCTACAGGACAATACATGTCGCAGGGACGAATGGCAAAGGTTCAGTCTCCCATATGATCGCTTCGGTTCTTATGGAAGCAGGTTATAAAACAGGTTTATATACTTCCCCTCATCTTAAGGATTTCAGGGAGAGGATAAGGGTCAATGGCAGGATGATCCCTGAGACTGCGGTAACTGAATTTATAAGGAGGAATTCCTCCTTTCTTTCTTCTTTAAAGCCATCATTCTTTGAAATGACTGTTGGCATGGCGTTTGATTATTTTGCCGGAACAGGTGTTGATATTGCAGTTATTGAGGTGGGTCTTGGTGGAAGGCTCGACTCAACCAACATAATTAATCCGATACTTTCAGTCATTACAAATATAGGCCATGATCATTTTGATCTTCTGGGAAATACTCTTGAAAAGGTAGCCGGCGAGAAAGCCGGAATAATAAAGTCAGGGGTCCCTGTCGTAATCAGTGAGACCCAGAAGGAGACAAAAAATGTTTTTACAGAAAAAGCCTCAGAGACAGTGTCTGAAATATTTTTCGCCGATAGGAATTACACCTGTGTGCTTAATGAGTTTGATTTCATCAGAGGGAAGAGGCATTATTGCATCAGGGAAAATTCATCAGGTAAATCATTCATGGGGGAGGTCGGTACAGGAGGAGATTATCAGGCAAAAAACCTGCAGGCCGTTTATCAGTCTTTCAGCGTTCTGAAGAGGACTTTTCCACATACTGATAAGCATTTAGGTGATGGCATCAGGAAAGTCGTTGCGAATACAAAGCTTGCCGGCAGGTGGCAGATCATCGGAAGGAAGCCGCTGATTGTTTGTGATACGGGACATAATAAGGAAGGTCTGGAAAATGTGATGAATCAGTTGAAAAAGGTACCGAAGGGCAGACTTCATATAGTCCTTGGCTTCGTGAGCGATAAAGATCTTAGTCTGGTACTGCCTCTGTTCCCTCCCGATGCGGTTTACTATTTCACCAAAGCTTCTGTTCCCAGGGCGCTTGATGAAAAGGTATTAATGGCAGAAGCCGCAACCCGGAACCTGAAAGGAGCATGCTATCCTGATGTGATATCAGCTGTCGTATCTGCTCGGGCAAGCGCATCAGATAATGATGTGATTTTCATCGGAGGAAGTACTTTTATTGTTGCAGATGCTTTATAAAAGATATACATTTAAAAAGAATTTGAGTTTCGGCTATTATTAACAAATATCAGACTGAGGTGGGAGATTCCTTGCTGACTTTTGGAATGTCGTTGGGGCTGTTGAAAAGGTCTTCCTCTGTCTTTTTACCCCTAAATCCCCGCCAGCTGGCGGGGACTTATTGATTTACTGATGTTTATAAAGCCCTGCCAGCTGGCGGGGTTGGGGGGTAAACATCAGCTTTTTGAACGACCCTAATCTCTGACAAAAAGAGGTTGAACTTATGGACAAAAATATATGGATTCAACATGCATGATTCCTGATACTTATTAAAATAAAATATACTAATGAAAAGAATATTTCTGATCTTTCTATTATTACCGTTTATTCTGCCAATCTCAGCACAGACAGAAAAGAAAATAATAATTCTCCATACCAATGATATTCACTCGCGAATGCTGGGATTTGCTCCTGAGTCGGCATATTCGCCATTGACAATCAATGATGACAAAACAATTGGCGGATTTGCCAGAATTGCGGGCATAATAAAAGCTGAAAAGAAAAGCAATCCCGGAACAACACTTGTAATTGATGCCGGTGATTTTACAATGGGAACACTGTTCCCAAGTCTGGAAACAAAAACAGGTTTTCAGCTCCGTCTAATGAATACCATGGGTTATGACGTTATTTGCACAGGAAACCATGAATATGATTTCGGCCCTGAATGGCTGGCTGCAATCATCAGTGCATCAGAAACCAAAGGAGAAATCCCATCCTTTCTCATTGGAAATGCAGTGTTTGATAAGAAAGACACACTGGATGATGCCCTGGAAAAACTTACTTCTGAAAATATAATCGGCCAGAAAAAGGTTATAACAAAGGATGGCATTAAAATCGGAATCTTTTCGATACTCGGCAAAGATGCTGACGAGGTTGCTCCAAAAGCTGTTCCGGTTACTTTTTCAAATCAGAAATCCTTTGCAAAAAAAATGGTGAAAGAGCTTCAGGGTGAAAACTGTAATATTATTATTTGTCTATCACACTCAGGAATTAAAGAAAAGAACGGAGAGTGGACAGGAGAGGATGTGGAACTGGCAAAGTCGGTAAAAGGTATTGATCTAATAATTGGAGGACATTCGCATACAATGCTGGAACAACCCCTGATTGTAAACGGAACTCCAATTGTACAAACAGGCGAATTCGGACAAAATGTTGGCCGGATTTCCCTCACTTATTTAAATGGGAAAGTGAAAATTGACGGGTATAAACTGATTCCGGTTGATGACAGAATTATGGGAGATGGGGTTGTTAATGGCCTCATTGAAGAACAAAAAGAGAGGATAAACGCTGAAATCCTTAATCCTCTCGGAATGGAGTATGCCAGGAAGGTTGTTGAGGCAGGATTTATAATTGAAGGCAATGATATGGGAGACTATGTAAATAGCAACCTCGGGCCTCTCATAACTGATGCCATACATTATTATATTAATAAAAACAGTGTGAAAGGAGCCGATGTAAGTATGGTTGCAGCAGGAATGATTTTCGATAAAATATTGCCGGGAGTGCAAACCGCTCCTGATATTTTCAGGGTTATGCCTCTGGGGTCCGGAAAAGATATAATACCTGGTTACGCACTGTCGAGGTTATATGTTACCGGAAAGGAGATGAAAACCATTCTTGAGATATTGCAGGTTGCGGGTAAATCTGATCCTCAGAAATATTGTTATTATTCAGGTCTGAGAGTTGAGTATAACCCCGACAAAGGACTCCTCAGGAAAATCAGAAAAATTGAGATTCTCAATTCAGACGGAAGTGCCAGGAATGTGGATTTTTCAAAGAAGAATAAGACCTTGTATTCTGTGACTGCAGATTCGTATATGCTTGAATTTATTGGAATTATCAAAAAAATGAGTTTTGGTTTGATCAATGTTATTCCGAAGGATTCTGCCGGCAACCGGGTAACAGATATGCAGACAGCTGTTATTGATATGGATGAAAGCAAAGCAGGTGTCCAGGAGGGGAAGGAATGGCTGGCTCTTATTGAATATCTTGGCTCAATGAAAGATACTGACGGGAACGGGATTCCTGATATTGATAAGAAATATTCTGTTCCGGTCCAGACATTCTTCTCGGTGAAAAAATGAACCATAATGTAATTCGACATGTATTATCAATAGTGTCTGATTAAAATTATTGAGTGTGAGCTAAATAGTTGATTTATAAGATATCACAAACAGATCGCTCCGATGGGGCTCATTTTTCAGTTTATGTTTAATTTCTACAAACAGGTCGTCCCTGACGGGACTTACGAAATTCAAACTCCGTAGGAGTGAGCTGTTTGTAGAAATCATGACCGTTTAAGTTTTAGCTCCGTAG
>CAZCQC010000246.1:0-8662 GCA_964500155.1 uncultured Rikenellaceae bacterium
AGTTAAACATAAATTCTATCCATTGTCTTTAGTTGTATCCATTATTCTGAGTTAATTTGGAATTTAGCTGCATCTGGGCTGAAGGGATCGGGAATAATTCATGTTTCCCGACTGTAAAACCCTTCCCTGCGAGAGCAGTAATTGCCTGATTGGTGCGTACCAGGTCAAAAAATCGATCCTCTTCCATTGCCAGTTCTGCCCTGCGCTCATCCCAGATTTGCTGAAGGGTAACACCGGAGAGACCTGGTAAGCCTGCCCTCGTTCTGACAAGGTTCACAGCATCATCAGATGAAAGTCCGGATATTGTTTGCACAGATGCCCCCCTGACTTTTGCTTCCGCATACATCAGTAAAATATCCGGATATCGTAATATTCTTACATTATGATCAAATCCGTAGCCATTGTAGTTCCAGTTGTTGTAAGACAGAGGGGTATATACCTTGCCGTTATAAACCTGATTTGTGCAAATAGTTTTAATACTGTCTCCTTCAGGAGTCTTTGTTCCACGATAAAGCAGTGTTGTGGCAGGACGAATTATTTCCTCCCGTGCAGTATAAAAATTAATCAGATCCTGGGTGGGCGTACAGAAGCCCCAACCCTGCATGCCGCTTGGAAAATTCCCGCGCGGACCCTGAACATAAGCATATTCAATGTAAGTCTGTTCCCCTGTTGTCTTTCCGAGAGTCGAGCTTTGAAGCTCAAAGAGAGATTCACGGCTATTTTCCCCGTCAATGCTGAAAACATCCCGGAAATTAGAAAGAAGGCCGTACCTGCCAGAAGCCATTATTTTATCAGTAAGGCTGGCAACTGAATCCCATTCCTGCTGATACAAATGGACTTTGGCTTTTAGCCCCATGGCCGTAAATTTTGTAATTCTTCCGGCCCATTCTTTTGTATAATAATCCGGAAGTACCGCAATTGCCTCAGCAAGATCTTTCTCGATAAAACTGTAAAGCTGCGATGTTGTTGATTGGGAAACTGCTGCAAGCTGTTCTGATGTCAGTGTGGTATCAACAATCGGGACCCTGCCGAAAAGACGGGTCAGGTTAAAATATGCATATGCTCTGATAGCTTTGGCTTCTCCCTGGCAATCAATTGCATATTGTTTATCAATATTATTTTGCAAGGCAGCGACGAACAAGGGCATTTGATGGATTGCATAATTTGCACCGCTTACAATATCAAAATATGATATCCAGAGATCATTAATAAGCCCGTTATTAGACTGATATGAAAGGTTATCCATCTCTTTCATCGGAGGATTATCCTCAGGAGAGCTTCCCTTGTCGGCATTATCGGAAGTTATTTCAAACGCACCAATATACGGAAAGACATGAGCTCCATAATTTCTTAGTTTAGCATAGGAAGAGCTGACTGAAAGGAATATATTTTCTGACTTGGAATAATCCACACCTGCCGATGGGATGGTTCCCTCCGGCCGCATGTCAAGGAAATCTTCACAATTGGAGAAAAGGAAGGTCATTATGATTAAAACTGTAACTAATCTGAGTAGTCTCATGGTTTTGCTGTTTAAGAGTTAGAAGTTCATTTTCAGTCCTAAAGTGTAAATTGACTGCATGGGATATACCGAATTATCAATGCCGCTGCTGATCGGTGTCCCACCAATTTCCGGGGTAAATCCTTTATAGACAAAGAAGGTATATGGGCGCTGAGCCGAGATATAGATCCTGAGTTTCGGAATAAAAATGATCTTTTCGGTTGTGTAGCCAATCTGTACATTCTGAACCCGGACATATGAGCCGCTTTCTACAAAAAAATCGTTTGCCTGCTGTATAAAAGAAAAGTTATATGCTTCAGCTGAAGGGTATTTTGTGGATTTGTTATCGGCAGTCCACCTGTTTCTGAAGAAATCCTGATCGTAATTGCCATCCACGAAAACATCTCTGTTCATTCTCTTTGCATTGAGTATCTTATTACCAATCTGTCCCTGAAGTGCCAGACTGAAATCAAATTGACTGAAATTAAAACCCAGATCAATCCCGGCAATTAGCCATGGTATTGAGCTCCCGAGAAAAACCTTGTCAGATTCATTAATTATTTTATCTCCATTCTGATCCTTGTACTTAAAGAAACCTTTATCTTTAATATTCTGGCTGACAGGATCCTGTAAAGCTTCAGTTTCAGATTTGTACACTCCGGCAATTTCGTACCCGAAGAAAGAACCTATCGGATGGCCCACCTGAGTCCGGGTAGAATATCCTCCTCTTACAAATCCTGATGGGATATAGTCACGTCCCTGCAGTTTCAATACTTTATTATGTATTGTTGTGACATTGAAGCCAATATTATAACCTGATTTGTCAGAAAACTTATCCTTCCAGTTCAGGTTCAATTCCAGGCCATCATTCAGAACACTTCCATTATTACCAAGAAGCTCAGCTGTCCCTCCTCCGGTTGCTATAGGTGCAAAAAAGACCACGTTATTTGTAATCCGGCGATAATAATCTGTCTCACCTGAAAGCCTGCCACCTAAAACAGTAAAATCAAGGCCAATGTCAAATTCATTTACAACTTCCCATTTTAGATAATTCTGTACAACAGTCTGAGCTCCGACACCATCAACAATCTGATCGCCGAAAATACCGGAACTTCCTGCACCTGTCTGCCCTAAAATGACTGCGGAATTGGCCGGGACATTATCGTTGCCAAGCAAACCCCAGCTTGCTCTGATTTTAAGATAATCGAAAGTTTTTTGTGTGGCCATGAACTTCTCCTGTGATAGTACCCACCCAAAACCAAGTGATGGAAAGAATCCCCATTTCTGCTGGTATTTCGAACTTGCATCAGCTCTGAAAGTAAAGGTTGCCAGATATTTATCACTATTATTATATGTCCCTCTGGTGAAGAAAGAAATACCGTTATATGCAGCAGCTCCATCCCAGGCATACCTGTCCCTGAAAGAGCCTGTGGTTAGGTATTTCGACTGTTCATCTATGCCGGGAACATCAATTGCTGACCCGGAAAGGGTCGACCATTTTTCCATACGGGTTGATTGTCCGAGTAAAACCGTGAAACTCTGGTTGCCGATTTTATTCCTGTAAGTCAACAGGTTATCAATTATCTGTTTTGATGAAGTCCCGGATGTCTTTGAGAGACTTGATTTTCTGACTCCCTGCGATCCTCCAACATTAAATTCAGGAGTGTAACTGCGTGCATCCCAGAAATTCAGATCGGTATTATAAGCAACCTTGTAAGTAAAAATATTCTTTACAATATCGAATTCTGCAAAAGTACTGAAGACCAGCTTGGTTCCCTTTTCGATATTATCAGCATAATAGGCTGCTGCAACAGGATTGCCATACTGATTGCCAAATCCGTATTTCTGAGGTGATCCGAATCTTACAGGATAGGCTGATGTATTTGTGTCATCATATACAGGATAAACAGGAGGATTTACATATGCGCCAAAGAATGCACCGTCGTTTGGGATGTTCCTCCCTGATTTAGATAAAACACTGTTAATTCCTATTTTAAACCGGTCTGTAACCTGTTGATCAAGCCTTCCCCGGAAATTATAACGCTGATAATCGTTCTTTATATCCATTATACCCTGTTGAAAGAAATAGCTGCCGCCAACAGAATAAGAGGTATTATCACTTGTACCTGAAATGTCAATATTATGGCTGGTTGTACCCGCAATCCTGACAAGCTGCTGATACCAGTCAGTTGATACCGGATAGTCTGCCGGGTCCTTCGGAATATAACCGGTAGCATTTACATTTGCTTCATTTACAAGTGTAAAATACTGATCTTTGGTTGCAAGAGGGAGAATGTTAACCGGGATCTGTAATCCGATATAGCCGTCATAGCTTATTACAGGTTTTTGAGTTTTACCTTTCCTGGTGGTCACCAGTATAACCCCATTTGCAGCCCTGACTCCATAAATTGCAGCGGCTGAAGCATCTTTAAGAACCGTAAGATCTTCAATATCGCCGGCCCCGAGAAAGTCAATATTATCAACAAAAACCCCATCGACAACATATAAAGGATTAGCATAATCTCCGATCGATCCAACCCCTCTTATCTTTACTGATGACCCTCCCCCG
Source organism: uncultured Rikenellaceae bacterium (assembly GCA_964500155.1). Lineage (GTDB taxonomy): Bacteria > Bacteroidota > Bacteroidia > Bacteroidales > VadinHA17 > LD21. The sequence continues at coordinate 4,068 of CAZCQC010000246.1, forward strand.
GGTATTCCACTGTTTATAATCTGGACCCCTGCTACTTTGCCCTGCAAAGCCTGCATTGCATTTGAAGTTACCTGTTTTGTAAGGTCTTCACCTTTTAGTGAAACAATCGGTGCCGTAAGATCTTTAACCCGTTGTGTGCCATAACCTATAATTACAACCTCCTGAAGCCCTATTTCCGACATCTGAAGCTTAATGTCAATAGTTGTTCTGGTACCTGCTTCAGTTCTCTGGGTTATCATTCCCACCATCGAGAATACCAGGGTATCATTGGGAGAGGCCGAAATGCTGTAACTTCCATTCATATCGGTAAAAGTACCCCGTAGGGTGTTTTTTACCTGGATTGAAACACCGGGGAGAGGAATATTTGTATCATCCGTCACTTTCCCCTTTATTAGTTGCTGCGCATTTAACTGCACCAGTATAAAAATTAAGACAACAGGCAGAAGCACTTTTTTCATAGCAGGTTCATTTTCAGGTAACTTTCCGGGACGTCTGCAACACTTACCAAATATTGACATCAGGATTCATATCTAACTTGGTTTCACAATTTCCAAAATCAGAATTGGATCATAACTAAGGTGATCCATTCCGGAATGATAAGTGTTACATAATATTCATATTATGTTAAATTATTTTCATAATAGATAACCATTCCTGACATGGAAAGGTTCATTATAAACTTAAAAATTGGTCAAAAATATGGTGAGATTATGTTCTTCTCCGGAGCATTGAAGGGGAGGGATATGGTCTGCTCTTATAGATTACAGGATAGGTCTTGTGGAGGGATTGCGATGTATTATCTCAACCGTGCCGGAATCAAATCACTATATGACTTGTCGACTAAATCGGACTTATCAAGGCCGAAGAATAAGAAATATTTATTGCATTGCTCCATAAGCTTTTCCATACCTGCTTCTCCGGTTTCATCAATGGCTTCCACTTCAACAAAAGTTCCCAGGTTTTCAACTATGTCAAAGTGAAATTTCACATTTTCAATAAAATATATTCTTCTGGTTTTGTCAACAATGGTTTTAATACCATATACTTTAGCTAATATATCCCTGAGCGATTTTTCAGGAGAATGCTTATATAATATTATATCAGCCTGCTTTGCACCGGCAATATCAGGCCTCTCATAATAGATAAGAGCATTTTCAATATTACCCTCACGTAATTTGAGCCGTCCGGAAGGAACATTAAAATATGTATCGATCTGGTGGTCCTCGCCCTTAAAAACAGGATTCAGTCCAAGAAGCTTCCTTTCCAGTTTATCCGGATCTCCGGTTTTTGCCTTGAATTCGTAGTTTTTAAGTTTCATTGTGATCTGTTAATATCTCAAGGTTATGCTGCAGGTCTCTCAACCGGGAAAATATCCAGTTCCAGAATCCGGGTTTGACGAAGGATCTTTATTCTCGTCGGTTTAAATATTAAACCACCTCCGATTAAATGTTTCGTCAAGTCTCCTGAACTTGTTACGATTCCTCCATCAAATTCGACAATAATATCTCCCTCTTTAAGGTTTGCACGGGCAGCCGGAGATGAATTTTCCAGTCCGGTTATTAAAATACCTCTTTTTGAGCTTAGCCGGTAAAAGTTTTTTATCCTGGGATGTATTTCAATCTCATTGATCATTAATCCCAGATATGCTTTGATAACTTTCCCGTCTTTTATTAGATATCTGGCGATCTCTTTTGCAGTATCAATTCCTATTGAAAAGCTCAATCCCTGGGTGCCGGGTATAATGGCTGTATTAATACCAATTACTTCACCGCTTGTATCAATCATGGGGCCTCCTGAATTTCCGGGATTCATTGCAGCATCCGACTGTAGAATATCATCAATCAAATGCCCATCGGGACTCCGCATGGTACGACCGGTTCCGCTTAATACTCCTATTGAAACTGAATGCTGATACCCTAATGGATTTCCGATGGCAATGATAAGTTGTCCTATTTTAAGATTGCTTGAAATGCCAAGCTTTGCTGAAGTATAACCTGTTCCAAATATCTTAATTATAGCAAGATCCGTATCTTTATCAATGCCGGTGACTTCACCGGTAAATCGATTCCCATCCAGCAACGTGACATCCAGTTTTCCTGCATTCTCAATCACATGTGCATTTGTAAGGATCAGGCCATCACTTGAAAAAACAAATCCTGAACCTGATCCGGAGATCCTTTCCTTATCTCTGACAGAAACATATTTATCGATTTTGACTACCGCATTTTTTACTTTGTCAACCGCTGAAATTATAATTTCAGAGAAACTATCCATAATACCTCCCTCTTTATTCTGAAACAAATAACAATATTGAAGCCAAAAACGGATTCGACAGAATATTCCCAGTTTTTTGAATTATTTCCGGCTTGAATTATGGATTTTACCTTTGTTAATTAATTAAACGCGTCAAATTGGCCGGAGAAGTACAATAATGTCAGATTGCATGTAGCGATCTCTTTTGGAGTCTGGGGTGAGTACATGGTGGATTAACTTCGTTGATCCCTTTGGGAGTTTGGGGTGAGTACTTTGTGGATTAACTTCGTTGATCCCTTTGGGAGGATCCTGCAAAGCCAAAGCAAATCTGGTTTTTCATTTCGAAAAACCAGATCTTTTGTTTTTATTCATAACCTTCACAAAACAAGTTTTGTGAAGGTTATTCCAAAAACAAAATCCTCCGCCGGATGGCGGAGGATTTGCTTTGGCTTTGCGGAGAGAGGGGGATTCGAACCCCCGGTACAGTTACCCATACGGCAGTTTAGCAAACTGCTGGTTTAAGCCACTCACCCATCTCTCCAATACATCTATCAACTATGACACTTTATCCGCCATAACTTTAGCGCCAGCGGATCACCTGTCTATTCTAATTGAATAGCGACAAAAATAGGAAAACATGGATAAACTGCAAAATCCGGAGATACTTATTTCAATCCTTTAAGAATGTCGGTGATCAGTTTAAAGTTCTCAAGAGTCTCTTCATCAAAATTCTTAACACTGAGCTGCCCTGATCTGACATTGCTGAGGAATCTGCTCAGTACAAAATTCCGGGGAACTTCTTTATCTCTTACATAAACTGAATTGGGTACGGTAATCCCTTCGCGCGTATTGATTACATGATTTTTAAAATCAAGTGTAGATAGGAGATCTTCTGCATTTTGAAATGACTCCGGAAGTTTTATAATCAGATCCTTTTCGCTTTTTGCTGTTTTGAATACTGTTCTTCGCAGGATCTCTTCGATCTGATTTTCGTTCTCATTCTCAAAAAGCAGGACGCCAAACTCCATTCCCCATCCCATCAGTATATTGCATAATAATGGCATGGATGAAATATCAGTTGAGGGTATTATGCTGATATTCCCCCTGAAACCGGTAATAAGTATTATTGCGTTCAACAGGTAAAAAGAACCTATGTCATTCACAATCAGATTGAACCTCACAATAGAAAACCCTTCCTTTCCCATCGGATTACCCAGAATACTCTGTAACGGTGTCAGGGTGTCGGGAGTTGCCGTTGACAATTGAAGAGGATCTAATATCCGTGTTGTACTTCTGAAACTGTCAATATCGTCACGCTGAACCGCCAGTACCCGGTGAAGCTTGTTTATTTCGACAAGGTGAGGTGAATGGGTAGTATATATTACCTGGATCTTCTGGCTGATGTCCTCAAAGACTTTAAGTACATCTTCCTGGGCTCTTGCATGAAGACTTACCCCGGGTTCATCCACCAGAAGGACCAGTGGTTTGCTGTTTTCACAGGCTGATGCCTTTAACTCCATATAGAACGATAGAAACCATCTGACACCACGACTCCTTTGTTTGGGATATAACCTCTCTCCCTCGTCCTTTATCCAGAATTCAAGATACGGCTTGCCGGATTTACCTGTATGGCTTGAACTATAATGATCAAGCTCAAACTGTATGTTTATCTTGTTGTTGCGTCCGATTGACTGCTGCCAGAAATCCTGAAAATTACAGGTCAGAGAATGATTCAGGTTTTCGATCTTCTGTTTAAGTATCCTGCTTGAAGGCTGTTCAAAAAAAGAAAAATCGAGCTGCGCGAGGGTCAGGAAATTACGGGCAGCCTTATAACCTTCAACCTTCTCATTCCCTGATATTATATCAGCAAGGTCGATCCTGTTCGGCAGGAGGCTTCCGAAATCTTCGAACATCTCAATCTCAGGGCAATATTCAAAATACTTCTTTCCAAGTATTTTGCTGTTCAGGTGCGATTTATACGAGCTTACTGTTTCATCAACTTTTCTGGCGGCCTGATCTTCAGAAAACCCTTCCATAAGATAGCCTGACATTGCTATGTGTCTGTCAAGCTCTTCACTCCTATTTTCCTTTTCAATCCTCGTTTTCCTGTAATCATTAAGGATGTTGTTCCATTCAAGATCCTCACCACTGTCAACCGGCCTCATTAAAAGGGTCATCTTCTGATGCCTCTCTTCAAGTTTTACTGCTATCTGACTGAGGTGCCTGTCGATGGCTGAACACTTTTCTTCAAGCGACATCCAGGTTTCACCTGCTTTGTTTATTGAATGAAATTTTGACAGATCCCTGACAGCCTCTTCTTCCTTTTTTTTCAGCTCGGCCAA
>CAZCQC010000247.1:0-2540 GCA_964500155.1 uncultured Rikenellaceae bacterium
CTGGACAGTTATAAGACTAATCCTGCATATAACACGGACAATGCTATGAAAAGCAATCGCACCGGGAAACCTGAAAAAACAATTATGGCAGTTATCAAGGGTAAAAGTTCTATTACTGCAGAAATGGCAGTTCAATTCGAACATGTACTTAAGATACCGGCTCATTTTTGGTTAAATATACAGCGTAACTATGATGAGTTAATTCCATATGGATCAGGAAGACAATTTTTTAAAACTGTTAAGTTTAATTAATCCGCCAGCCGGCGGATCGGCACTATTTCCGGACTGTTATTCAGGTTTGCTATCCTTACTACATGAATGACAACATTTTAAGCAACAAACCATAACAGATAAATCACAAATATTGATTATATTTACCTATTGTCAACAGACCTAATATCAAATGAGGACAGCGAAACATTGAATTTTTTGAAATCATATTGTACATCTTACACCTGAGATTATGAAAAGGATTATCTTTCTATTTAGTTTTGCACTTTTAATTTTATCCTGCGAAAAAGCCAAAATAGAGCCCGATCCTGAAATTCCTATTTGGCTCCAGAACAGAATTTCCCACGATAAAGAAATAATAAAATCCAATCCTCAATCCGGATTGGATATAGCTGCCTGGATAAGGTATAATTATGATGGTCACTATTATTTTGAGTATCTCAATTTATTAAGTTCCGCAGGTCCTCCGACATATAATTATGAGGGCATTCAATTAAAATTTAGTCAGGAAACATATTTTGCATATCAATCAAACAGATGCTGCAAATACTACATCTGGAAGGGTCCTTCATATTTTGAAATCGATGATTACTAGAAATCTGTTCCACGACGAATAGTCAATTCCAATTAGAAAATAAAAACAACTAACCATAAAATCAAGTCAGGTTTAAGGTATCCGCAACCGACCGATATTAGATTTATTATGATGCTTATTTAATCAACAATATGAAAACATTATATCAGAAATTTATTACAATTGTTTGGATTCAACTCTTAACAACTATAGGAATACTGGCTCAAAATGGCATTTCAGAACCATGGGAAAAAAGGCTTAATGAGCGACAACCTCCGGACATTGTCTTTAAGGCAATTGGTGTAAAACCGGGTATGACAATCGGTGAAATAGGTGCTGGTCGTGGCAGATATACTGTGCTTCTCGCAAATGAAATCGGCCGGACAGGAAAAGTCATGGCAAATGATATAGATGAATCTTCACTCGCATACCTTAGAGGGCGATGCAGGAGATTGAACCTTAACAATGTAGAAACTATTGTTGGTGAAATGGACAACCCTTTATTCCCATACAATTCCCTCGACATGGCAATTATGGTTTTGGTTTACCATATGATTGAAAACCCAGATAATCTGCTGATAAACCTTAAAAAGAGCCTTAAACCAGGATCAAGACTCTTTATCCTTGATCCGCGTGACGAAGAGATTGACAGGGAATTTGGAATAGACAGATCTAAAACCGGCTTAAAAATTCCAACTATAAAAGAGCGTGTTCAAAAAAGTGCAAAATCTGCGGGTTATGAACTTATTCAAGTTGACACTACCCTGCCTCATGACTTCATTTTTGTTCTTGAACCGCAATCGAATGTTCAGAAGAAATCAGCAATTGAGCTCCTTCAAAAGACTTTGCTCGTGGACGGCATAGAAACCTCAACCAAGCTATTTAATAAGATAAAAAAGGATACAGCACAATATGATCTTTCTGAAAAAGTGTTCACAATCCTTGGAAATGATTTCATTGGTGCAAAAACTTATCCTGAAGCACTGGCAGTACTGAATATGGGTGCTGAATTATTTCCAAAATCTTCAAAAATATATGGTACAATCGGAGAAGTATATCTTCTCGTCAGAGACAGGGAGAAAGCAAGGGTTTATTATAAACTTTCCCTCGAGAATGGTCCCGACAGCCTGAATGCCAGGACTATCATGCAAAATTTTGATGCAATATATGAACAGATGAGTCATCAGGATTGACAAAAACAACCCTAAACCTAACCCGGAAAATATGGGTAAGTTGTTTCCCGCTTTTTCTAAAAATGCGGGACAGGATTGGGTAACAATCTCCCGCTGTCCCATTAATGCCCTGATCTCAATAATAAAGTGACTGATTTTAAGCCCATTCTTCAAATCAATTCAGATGATGGCTTTTTAAGAAAGCTTTTCTTGATGACTTTAGTTGTCTTCCTGGTTTACATCATCTTAGGGATTAATGGTTTTTTTCTGTGGTTTGCATTCCCTGTAGAAAAAATAAATGGGTTGACCTATCTCAAGGGAAATAACCTCATTTATTACTATATAATTATTAATTTCCAGGATATCATTGGAGTTCTATTCTTCTCACATATTGTTTATTATAAGCGTATTAATACTTCGTCTCCAATAAAAGACGGATTTCTATTAGGGCTATATTTAGTAATTGCCAGCTGGTTAATTGATCTGGTCGTATACGTCTTTATAAGAAAAACACTGCCTACAATAGAAGAATATTTTCTTGGAAAAAATCAACCAGAGATAGG
>CAZCQC010000248.1:0-4357 GCA_964500155.1 uncultured Rikenellaceae bacterium
TCATCTTGACAAACTATCATGCCAGGCATGCCATATACCGCAGAGAAAGGTTAAATCAGACCTTGTCCAGGTGAGCGATGTCTATAATCCGGGAACCAAGATTTCGCCTTCTCCAAAATATGTCTGGACCTTCTACGACCAGAACATGAATTACTGGAACCATTACGGCGAACTTGCAATGTTTACAGCCAAAGATCAGCCATCTGATCCTTTTATACCGGAATTTGCTAAATATAAGGGACAGATATTCCCTGTAAATCCTGTCCACAGTGCATGGCCGGGAATATACACCGAAGGGAAAAAAGGACTTGACCAACCGAAACAAAGAGATATTTACAACATGTGGATCGCTTACAGAAAAGACAATTCAAAATATCCCGAATTGGCAAAGATCACAGATAATAATTCTGATACCATCCCTGAGGTTAACACTGCAGAAGAGATTGATGCATTTAATAATTCCGTAACAGCATACATGAATGATAATGGATACGACCTGTCAGGAAGGAAGGTTATATGGGTAAATGACGACAGGATGTATCTTTCCGGGAATGAATATGAAATGCTAGAGAAGGAATACTGGGAATCTTCGCCTTATGCATCGGTTTACAAATATAGCCATGATGTATTTCCGGCAAAAGCGGGATTGGGCACCAATGGTTGTATCGATTGTCATGCTTACGGATCCGACATGTTCTTCAGGCAAGTTGTAAAATATCCTTTTGGAGAAGACGGTAATCCTGTAATGGAACCTCAATATAAAAAGCTTGGCATGAGCGGTTTTATGATGGGAATGTCTGCATTTAGGGAACAGATTGTCAAATCATTTGCATACCCGGCAATTCTTTTCCTCTTGTTGACAATACTAATTTCAATTGCCTGCTATGTGAACAGGAAAGAGAATTTTTTCCCGGTAAACTCAAATCATCTCTATATCGTGTATGGTCTGCTTGCTACAGGAGTTGCCCTTGTCTTTCTGAAACCTGATGTGAACAGTTATGTTCTGCCCGACAGACTGACACTTGATGCCAATCATTTCATAATTACTGTAATTGCATTGATTGCGGGAGCGTTCACATGGATCAGGATGAAGAAAGAAAACACTTCAGGTACTCTTTTGGCAAGGCTCCAGGCACTATTCCTGATCATGGCTGTTATTTCCGGAATATTGATGATGATCAAGTTCGAACTGATCTACCAGATAGTAAGAGTTGCTTATACGATTTTTGATATATCTGTTGTTTTGAGTGTTTTAATTTCAATAATATATTTCATAAACGATCAGTTCAGGATTCTTAAAACTGAAGCACAGAAATTTTAATATAGATTATCAAACAATTAAGAAATAATACTATGAATAATTCAATTGGTTTTGTTGGAGGTGGAAGGGTGACAAAAATCCTTCTGCAGGGTTTTAAAAATAAGAATGTGAAGTTCGGTAAGATTGTCGTGACCGATACCAACCCGGAAGTTTTAGCAAATCTGAAAAAACAGTTCCCAGAGGTTGAAGCTTCAGAAGTAAAAGTTGCTGCCAGTCAGGATATTATTTTTATTGCACTTCATCCTCCTGTTGTTATGGATACGCTGGAACTTATTAAAAATGATGTGAAAGCAGAAGCAATTGTAATTTCACTGGCTCCAAAGATCAACCTGCCTAAGTTATCGATGAAATTAGGCCATGTTAAGAACCTGGCCAGGCTGATCCCCAACGCAACTTCATACATTAACGAGGGATATAATCCAGTAACATTTGCTCCAGGATTTGATAATTCAAAGAAGCAAGAGATTATGGAAATATTAAGAACCCTCGGAACCACCTTTGAAGTCTCCGAAGAAAAACTTGAAAGTTATGCAATAATGTCAGCCATGCTACCCACATATTTCTGGTTCCAGTGGAGGGAATTGGCGGACATAGGTGAGAAAATCGGACTTTCCGATGATGAGAGCAAAAAATCGATATATGAGACAATTATTGCATCACTCGATTTGATGTACAAATCGGGTTTGTCTACTTCAGATGTAATTGATCTGATCCCGGTAAAACCAATCGGGGAACATGAACAGCAGATTGCAGAGATCTATAAAACAAAACTCATTGGTTTGTATGAAAAGATTAAACCATAAGTCAAAAAACAAAAATTTAAAATTTCACAAAAATATCTGGAATGAAAAAGACTGTTATATCAATTGTTGTCTTACTCGGCTGGACTGTTTGTTCAGCACAGGTAATTGAGACTGTCCCTCTACCCCCTGCACAGAAGACAGGAGGAATGCCGTTAATGGAAGCATTTCAGCTCCGGAAATCACAGAGATCATTCAGTTCAAAGGAATTGCCCCCCCAGCAGTTATCAAATCTACTATGGGCAGCCTACGGAATAAACAGACCGGATGGATTCAGGACTGTACCCGCAGCAAAAAACTGGTATGAATATGATATTTATGTGTTGAAATCAGATGGTTGGTTTCTTTATGAAGTAAGCAAGCATACCTTACTCAAGATGGGAAATGAGGATCTGAGGATTTATGGTGGTACCCAGGATTTCGTTAAAGCTGCACCTGTTATTCTTGTCTATGTAGCTGATTTTGGCAGAATGAATGACACTACTGATGAATTGCGTAAATTCTTTTCGGCGGTTGATGTCGGGTATATTTCACAGAATGTTTACCTATGGTCAGCATCAGAAGGTTTTGCGACAATCATTCTTGGACAGGTTGACAAACTTAAAGTACATGAAGTACTGAAACTCAAACCGACACAACAGGTTATACTTTCACAGCCCGTCGGCTATCCGGGTCAATAGTTTAATTTAAATTTGCCGTTAGCTAATACCAGCGATCAGGAATAAGGATCATTTTACTCCTTTCTGCTGTAGCACCTTAACAAGTTCTTCTTCCGGAAAATAACCAACATGCCTGAAAAACTCTTTTCCATCCTTGTCAAGAAAAACCTGAGTGGGAATCGCTTCAATACCATATTGTTTTGCATAAGGAGCACCAGTTTCGGTCCATACATCATGGAAAATAACCTTTACATCTTTACTGTATTTCGTTTCTATTGATTTCATTATAGGTTGCATTTGCTGGCATGGGATACAGCGAACAGAACCAAGCTCAATAAAAGTAACCTTATACTTTCCTGTTCCCTTACCTGCTTTATCTTCTACTTTTGAAGATTGTCCTGAACAGTCTGTGTTTATAACAATTGCAGTTAGTGTTACGAAGAGCAAAAACAATTTTCTTTGTATTTTCATTTTATCCCTAATTATGTGATTAAAAGTAAATAACATTATGGTTTGTTTATATTTCCGATCAGTTTTTCGGCCTGCTCGTAAATATCTTTTATTGGTCTTTGCTTTATCATTTTACCCAGCTCAATAGCTTCTTTTACCTGATCAATAGTGCAGCCTGTTTCAATCCCCTTCTTAAAATGATAATCGAGACAAGGACGGCATCCTCCGGCTATTGATGCTGCTATTCCGGCAAGCTCAATTGTCTTTAAATCAAGATGTTTAAATTGTTCCATTTCCTGAACTTTATTTAATCCTTTACAAACTTACCTACTAACTTTTTAATATATGGCATTATGATCATTACCACCGGTAGAGCAACAATAAAAGCCAGTCCCCACGATTTGAGCCAGGTTAATGTAAATCCCGTATTATATCCAAAATTTACAGAAGAACTGACAAAGGTTACTACTAATGTCATTATAAGAACCATAATTGTGAGCGAAACATTCATTTCATGCTTTTTAGGTATTTTCATAAGCTTATGATTATGATTTATAGAATAATACTATCGATTATCAACCAACCAGTGAACAAGTGTATGTTTTGTTGGCAACTTGCCTTGTAGCAGAAGCTTTCCATTAAGTATTAATGCTGGTGTCAGCATTACTCCATATTTCCAGAAATCGCCGACATTTGAAACCTTTTCGATTGTCGCATCCAGATTGTTTTCAGCAACCACCTCCCTGCACATATTTTCAAGTCTGATGCAGTTAGGACAACCGGTTCCAAGGATTTTAATTTCCAGCATTTAAAGAAGTGCTATAATTTGTTTTCTGAGAGCAAAGCCAGAGTATTTGCAACGGTATCATTTACAACTGCCTGTTTCATGTATCGTGCAACCATTATTGCTTCAACTATTTCCCCATTTGTGATACCGGCATCTTTAGCCTGCTTTACCCACATTCTGACACAGGTGTCTGATCCGAGAGCTGCAGCAGTTGCTATGCCTGCAAGTAATTTATATTTCTTCGGAACAGCCTGGTATTTCTCATCTTCAAATAGTAGAGCTTTATCGTTCATCTGGTGCTGAGCAAATTCAGGTGCGAACTCCTTCAGCAATTCCATTG
>CAZCQC010000249.1:0-12489 GCA_964500155.1 uncultured Rikenellaceae bacterium
TACTATTGTTTTACGCTTCATACAGTAACAAAAGTACTTGTATATATTATATTAATCCATCTCTTTAACGTTCTTTAACATGGGGCTCGTTTGTGATACAGAATAACCTGTATTTAAAAATCCAGACTTTATGGGTGAAAACCCTCTTTTAATTTCCCCCAAAGAGGAAAAATAATACAACTCCTTCCCCCTTGGGGGAAGGCTGGGAAGGGGGTAATTTACTTTAGGGGGAAGGCTGGGAAGGGAGTAATTTACTTTAAGGGAAGGTCTGGGACAGGGGTAATCAATCTCAAAGGTTAAGATTTTTAACAATTCATTAAAATAATGTTAATTGTGATCCTGAGAGATAAAAACATTTTTTTATTTAAAATAGCCTGTTTATCTTTGTAAAGGATTTGGCATGATATTTGTCTTACAAGATATAGAGGTTTTTTTCATAGGTTAGGTTAGTTTTAGGGTTATCAAGAAGTGAGCCGTCCCGCCCGGGACGGCTCTTCTATTTTATATCAATTCCGAAGAACCTAAATCAGGTATTTCAGATTCTTATCATTAAGAGTCGTGATCTCAATATTGAAAACTCCGGTTATGGTATCAATTTCTCGGAGTTGTAATAGAATTCTGTCAGGTTTGAAGTCCTTTGCTGGTTTTTGTAAAAGCAGCAAATAGTCAATATTTTTTAGTTTTTTCAGCATGAATTCCTTTTCTGACCTGTTGGATACCAGCTGAAAATGCCAGTCAGGGCCTGAAGAATCAGAAAATCGGCTGAAATGTAATTTGTTGCCTTTATCGTCCTGAAATTCGACTGCATCCGTGTTTTTTAATGAAATATTAAGGTTTTTGTTCAACGTAAGTGAAAGCCTGTAATCAGGCTCAGCTGAAACTATTCCGATAACTATAGGTATATCCTGTTCATTAACAGATAAATTAATTTTGGTTATCCTTCGCGAGTTCCGCATTGATTATGTGGTTGGACTATAAAGTTAAGAAAAGAGAGTATTGCTAGACCTGGTATGCAGGAATTTCTTTCAGTTTAGCCCATGCTTTGCCTGCTGCTTCCTGTTCTGCCTCTTTCTTTGATGCTCCCTGGCCTGTTCCGAATTCCTCTTTATCAATTATAAGTGTTGCTGAGAAAACCGATTTTTTCAACTTGAAATCATACTCTTCCTTATATTCGAAGGTAAGATTTGTTTTATGTTTCTGTATCCATTCAAAGACCAGACTTTTATAATCGGTATCGTTGTCAACGATTTGATTCAGGTCGAGATATTTGTTGAATACTCTCTTAATAAAAAGGTTTTTTGTCTTTTTAAATCCCTTATCGACGAACAGAGCGCCTATCAATGCCTCAAGAGCATCTCCGTAAAGGTTCCTTGTTGAACAGTTTAAACTCACATTGCTTATCAGGATCTTGTCAATTCCCATCGAAATGGCAAGCTGATTAAGTATTTCCCTGTTAACGATCCTTGAACGGATCTTTGTCATGAATCCTTCATTTTCATCAGGGAACTTCTCAAAAAGGTAATCAGAAAGGATTGTATCAAGTACGGCATCTCCAAGAAATTCAAGTCTTTCGTTGTTTATCCTCTGTCCGTCAGGAAGAGTAAACGAGGCTGACCTGTGTATAAATGCAGCTTCATAGATCTGCAGATTGGTTGTACGGAAGCCGATTATTTTTCTAAGGCGGGAAGAGAATTCCTGCTTTTTTACAACATAAGTTCCATTATTTCTTAATGAGAATAAGGACACTAAATCCCGGCTTTTTTAATAACAATGGAAGCGTTGTGACCCCCGAAACCGAAAGTGTTGCTGAGGGCAGTGTTCACTTTCCTTTTTTGCGCTGTGTTGGCTGTAAGATTCAGATTCTGGTCAATAGCAGGGTCGGGTACTTTGAAATTTATTGTAGGAGGAACAATGTCGTTTACCACAGCCATGATTGCAGCAATTGCTTCAACGGCTCCTGCGGCACCAAGAAGATGCCCGGTCATCGATTTGGTTGAACTGATATTCAATTTGTATGAATGTTCACCAAACACATTTACAATAGCTTTTGATTCAGAAATGTCGCCTAGAGGGGTAGCGGTTCCGTGTACATTGATGTAATCGATATCTTCCGGGTTAAGACAGGCATCAGCTATTGCAAGTTTCATAACATTGCATGCCCCAAGCCCCTCAGGATGGGGTGCTGTAAGGTGGAATGCGTCAGCAGTCATTCCCGTGCCGATTATTTCAGCATAGATTTTTGCCCCTCTGGATACTGCGTGTTCGTATTCCTCGATGATCAATCCTCCGCCACCTTCGCCCATAACAAATCCGTCACGGGTCTTGTCAAATGGTCTGGATGCTGTCTTATACTCCTCATTGTTCGTCGAGAGAGCCTGCATGGAATTAAAACCGCCAATCCCGGGTTCATTTATTGCTGCTTCGGAGCCTCCGGTGACAAAAACATCAGCTTTGCCCCACCGGATGTAATTATAAGCATCGATTATCGCATTTGTCGAAGAGGCGCATGCAGATACAGTACTGAAGTTAGGTCCGCTGAAACCGTATTTAATCGAGATTGAACCGGCAGCTATATCACCAATCATTTTGGGAATAAAGAATGGACTGAACCGGGGTATGCTGCCTCCTTCAATATAAGATTTAATCGTAAGGTAGAAGGTTTCAATTCCTCCTATCCCTGATGCCCATATTACACCAACTCTCTCTTTATTTATCTTATCCAGCATTAATCCTGAATCAGCAATGGCTTCGTCCGAAGCAATATGAGCATACTGGGCAAAGAGATCAAGCTTGTTAGCTTCTTTTCTGTCGAAGTATTTTGATGAGTCATAGTTTTTAATTTCACATGCAAATTTGGTCTTGAACTTTTCGGTGTTAAATCGCGTGATCATTGCTGATCCGCTAATGCCTGTTTTCAGGCCTTCCCAATATTCATGCAAATTATTTCCGACTGGAGTTATTGCTCCGAGCCCGGTGACTACGACTCTTCTCATAAATGGATTATTATAAATGCAAAACTATTTTGCATTTTCCTCGATATACTTGATAGCATCACCTACCGTGCTGATGCTTTCAGCCTGATCGTCCGGAATCCCTATGTTAAATTCTTTTTCAAACTCCATGATTAGTTCAACAGTATCAAGAGAGTCAGCTCCAAGATCATTTGTGAAACTGGCTTCAGGAGTTACCTCAGATTCGTCAACTCCAAGTTTATCAACTATTATCTCTTTTACTCTTGTAGCAATGTCTGCCATGATTTTAAATTTTAATTAATAATATCAGAAAACCATGCAAAGAAATATATTTGTACTATATTTTTCAAATGATTTCATGTTTTTTCTTTGTCATGAAGGTTAATATGTTGATAATTAGAGAGATAAACTTAAGGAGAGACAGCTGGGTCAAATTTGAAAATAAAAATCTAATTATCACAAAATGAGAAATATAGCTATTTTTGCTTCCGGATCAGGAACTAATGCTGAAAATATTATCAGATACTTTTCGAACAATAAATCGGCTGAAGTAAGTCTTGTTCTGTCAAACAGACGTGAAGCTTATGTTTTAAAGCGTGCTGCTTCACTTAACGTGAGATCAGTTTTTTTCGACCGCAAGGATTTATACGAAAAAGAAAAAGTCGCCAGGTATCTGACAATGTATAAGATTGATTTTATAGTTCTGGCCGGATTTTTATGGCTGATTCCTGAAAGTATTCTGAGTATTTATGAAAAAAGGATAATAAATATTCATCCGGCTTTATTGCCAAAACACGGAGGGAAAGGAATGTACGGGGAGAAAGTTCATGAAGCGGTAATTGCGAAACATGAAAAAGAGTCCGGGATCACTATTCATTATGTAAACAACCGGTACGATGAAGGAGACATTATTTTTCAAACCCGATGTCCTGTTACCCGTGAAGACACACCGGACACTCTTGCTTCAAAAGTTCACGCACTTGAATACAAGCATTTCCCGGAAGTAATTGAAAAATTGGTATTGAAGCTGCCCGATATGCCCTAAAATGTTTCAAGCAGACTCAGGATCACGATTTTTGATTTTTCAAACTTATCTTTATTTGCTTCAGAAACCGGCTCCACAGGTGGAGCTTCAACCTTCAGAGGATCAACAGGTGAACCTCCTTTATAGAATCTAAAATCAAGGTGAGGACCGGTTGAGAGCCCGCTTGTTCCTACATATCCAATAATGTCCCCCTGCTTTACTATTGCGCCTGGTGATATTCCGGCGCCAAACCTGCTTAAGTGCAGGTAAGCTGTAGAGTAAACGCTGTTGTGAACTATCCTTACCATTCTTCCTGATCCTCCCTCATAAGTGGTCTGGGTTACCCGTCCGTCGCCAATAGCCAGAACAGGCGTGCCAATAGGGGCTGCATAATCAACACCATAATGTGGTCTCCGTATCCTGAGAATGGGGTGCATCCTGCTTCCTGAAAAGCGTGAAGAAACTCGTGAAAACTGCAGAGGAGCCTTCAGAAATGCCTTTTGGAGTGAGTTCCCTTCTCCATCAAAGAAACTTTCCTTGCCATCCTGTATGAAAGGAACTGCACTTATAGTCGAACCTGAACCTGAAAACTGCGCTCCATATATTTTCCCGACACCCAATGGTTTTTCATCAATCGACATCTCTTCATAAATAACTTTAAAGCTGTCGCCCTTCTGTAATCCGAAAAAATCGATGCTCCAGGCAAAAATATCAGATAATTTTGAGACAAGTAACGGCTGCATTCCTTCTGCAAGCATTGCATCCCAGAGTGAAGTTTCAATTGTTGCGGAAGCATATTTAATTACCCTTTTAATCTCCTTTCTGTAGCGAGTAATATTAAGGGAATCGTTAAAACTGAAGACATAACAGGTGGTGGGATCATGTTCATAAACAAGATAGCTTACACGGGCAGTGCTGTCTTTTTTACAAAAAAGCGTATAGTTGTTACCTGATCTGATTTTTCTGACGTCAAATACTGAAACCGAATTCTTGATTACCTTATCAATCTCCTCCATTGTTACGCCATGTTCGAGAAGAATTTGCGAGAGAAATCCGTTTCGTTTTATACGTCCTGTCAGCAAGCTGAAAGAATCGGAAGGGATTCCGTACATGAAAACCGTGGTGTCGGGTTTACTGACAGTCGTGCTATCCCGTATTTCAGAAACAGCTGCCGGTACTTCCGTGACTGAATTCTTACACGAAAACAAAAATAGAACAGATGAAAATATGATTAATAATACCTTGAGTCGGGAAAGCATTTAATTATTTTATTACTACGTTAACAATTTTTTTAGGCACTACAATTATATTCGATGGTGTTGATTTTCCGATCCATTTGGCTGTTCTTTCATCTTCCATGACTGCTTTGATTATATCCTCCCTGTCCATAGCGGCAGGAAGCTCGATCTTAAACCTCATCTTACCGTTGAAAGAAACAGGATAATCAAAAACATCAACTCTCAGATATTCATCTAAAACTTCAGGCCATGGTTCAAAAGCGAGTGTTTTGTTATGGCCCTGCAATTGCCATAGTTCTTCGGCCAGGTGGGGAGCAAAAGGTGACAGGATCAAAGTAAAACTGCCAGCAGTCTCTCTGGTTACCTTCCCTTTTTTATATGCAAGGTTCAGGAAGATCATCATTTCTGAGATCGCAGTGTTGAACTTGAGGGTTTCAATATCGTCCTCAACTTTTTTAATGGTCTTGTGAAGGCCTTTCAGGATTTCAATATCTTCTTGTCCGTCAGTTATATTACCCGGGTTTGAAAAGAATCTGAAGGATCTTCCGATGAAATTGAAAACTCCCTTGACATTCCTGTCATCCCATGGTTTCATGACGTCGAGAGGCCCCATGAACATTTCATACAGCCTTAACGAATCAGCCCCATATTTTTCAGTAACATCATCAGGATTAACAACATTTTTCAGTGACTTTGACATCTTTGCCACTATCTGCCTGACTTCCGTGCCACTTTCTTTATTATAGAATTTTCCATCTCTTTCTTCAACCTGATCTGCAGGAACCTTTGCGCCGGATTCATTTTCATAAGCAAAGGCCAGTATCATTCCCTGGTTAAATAGTCTCCGGTATGGTTCATCAGTGGTAACAATTCCGAGATCAAACAGTACCTTATGCCAGAAACGGCTGTAAAGCAGATGAAGTACTGCATGTTCTGCACCACCAATATAGAGATCGACAGGCATCCAGTATTTCTCCTTCTCTTTATCGAAAATTACACTGTCATTACCAGGATCGATGAATCTCAGATAGTACCAGCACGACCCGGCCCATTGCGGCATTGTGTTGGTCTCTCTTCTTCCCTTACGGCCGTTTTTGTCAACCACATTCAACCAGATGCCGGCATTGGCAAGAGGTGATTCCCCCGATTCACCGGGAAGGTATTTTTCGAGCGGAGGCAGTTCGAGAGGTAATTCCTTCTCATCTATAACTGTAATCTCGCCATCCTCCCAGTGAATTACAGGGAAAGGCTCTCCCCAGTAACGCTGTCTGCTGAAAAGCCAGTCACGAAGCTTATAATTGACTTTTGCCCTGCCAAGGCTCCCCGATTCGAGCCATTCAGTTATCTTTTTTATCCCCGCCTCTTTATTCAGTCCGTTAATATCGATGCCAGTATCCCCATCAGAAGAATTTATGTATATCCCGTCTTCGGTCCAGCATTCTATACCTTCGATTATGTTCTTTCTCTGTAATGGATCTTTTACATCAGGATCCTGTATACAGACAATAGGTAGATCGAATTTCAGTGCGAATTCAAAGTCCCTTGTATCGTGTGCAGGTACCGCCATAATAGCGCCAGTTCCATATCCGGTCAGAACATAATCGGCAATCCAGATTGGGATTTTTTTATTGTTGACTGGATTAATCGCATATCTTCCGGTGAATACTCCTGTTTTTTCTTTTGCCAGGTCAGTTCTGTCGAGATCCGACTTAAGTGTTGAAAGCTTTATATATTCATTTACCTTTTTCCCGCATTCTTCCGTTGTTATTTTATTAACAATCTGATGTTCAGGGGCTATAACCATGTAGGTAGCTCCGAAAAGAGTATCGGGTCTTGTTGTGAATACAGTCAGGTTCTCATCAATTCCGTCTATTTTAAAATCGACTTCAGCTCCGGTTGACCTTCCGATCCAGTTACGTTGCATATCCTTGATGCCCTCAGGCCAGTTCAGATCGTCAATACCCTTGAGAAGTCTCTCAGCATAAAGCGGGATCCTCAGCATCCACTGTTTCAGGTTCTTTTTCTCGACAGTATTCCCGCATTTCTCATGCGATCCGTCGTTAAGTACCTCCTCGTTTGCACATACTATCCGGCAGCTTGGACACCACCATACCTGCGCATTATCATAGAATGCAAGCCTCTTTGAATCAATGTATTTCCTTATTTCCTTGTATCCTGAACTTGAAATTCCTGAAGGAATTTCAAGTTCAGATACTGGTCTTCCCTTCTGCAGATTCTCGTCGAACCATGTGTTATAAAGCTGGATGAAGATCCATTGTGTCCATCTGAAATATTTCGGATCAGTAGTGTTTATTTCCTTGTCCCAGTCATAGCTTAGGCCGAGTTCCTTTATCTGTCTCCTGAAAGTATCGCAATTGTTTTTTGTCGTAATGGAAGGATGTGTTCCGGTCTGGATCGCATATTGTTCGGCAGGGAGCCCGAAAGCATCCCATCCCATAGGGTGAAGGACATTGAATCCCATCATCCTTTTAAACCTTGTATAGATATCTGTTGCTGTATATCCTTCAGGATGTCCAACATGCAGTCCTGCACCTGAAGGGTAGGGGAACATGTCGAGGACATAGCATTTTTTAGGATTGGTAAGGTCCTCCGGAGTTTTAAATATTTTATTTTCTTCCCAGTATTGCTGCCACTTCTGTTCGATTTCTTTGAAATTGTAATCCATATTTTGTGTTGTGTTTTTACTAAAAGACCGAAGACGGAAGACGGAAGACCGAAGTATTATTCAATCTTCTTTTTAAAGGCCACCATCATATTCATCAGGTTATAAGCAAAATCGTAGTGTTCATTGAATTCTGCTTCAGAGATATACTTTCTTCTGGATGCTTTGTGTAAACATGTTACTACTTCAGCCAGAGAGCGCGTAGCCATTCCGATAAATCTCCTTTGTTCAAGACTCGATTGTCCTATCGAACCTTCAGAAATATTCAATGCAATAGAATCAACAGCCCTTCGGATCTGTGATGTGAGATTGTAAATTTCCTCCTTTGGAAATTGGCTTGATAGTTGGAAAATATTCTCACCATAATCCATCGCTTTTTGCCAAATTATGAGATTTTCAAATTTAAATTTCATAATCTTCGGTCTTCTGTCTTCGGTCTTCAATCTTATACCTTTGGAGCGCGAAATTAGAAAAAATTAGCATTATTATAATGACTTAGTTGTAAAACCGGCCTTTTGGTCTTACTTTTGCAGGACAATCCGGTCCCGTAGTTCAATGGATAGAATGACAGATTCCGGTTCTGTTGGTTGAGAGTTCGAGTCTCTCCGGGATCACAAAATACACAAAAAAGCCACCGGTGATAGCCAGTGGTTTTTTATTTCTCCCATGGACTTAAGCATAAAACCCCGTAAGCTTTTTAGTACCGGAACTTATTCTGCCGACGCTCGTATTCCTGTAAATTCTCTTTAGGGCTTGGATGAAAATAATACTTAAATTTTGTAAAGTCGGTCAGAAAATATCTTATACTCAGTTTAATCGAGATTGTCTGAACCTTGGTTTCGTTGCTTCCGCTCATGGTGTTGTTCATTTGTCCGGTTTCTGAGGAAAGCAGCTCATCAGGTGATGAGTAGTTTGAAACACTGGTAAGTGTTCTGTCAAAACAGCCGGCCAGTATTAACTGAAC
This sequence comes from uncultured Rikenellaceae bacterium, assembly GCA_964500155.1. GTDB lineage: Bacteria > Bacteroidota > Bacteroidia > Bacteroidales > VadinHA17 > LD21. Next base: position 8,882 of record CAZCQC010000249.1, read on the forward strand.
TCTTTTTTGAATCAAATAATCAAATCCGGCAGAAACAACCGCTCCGAGACTTATTGGTTTCAGTTCAACTTTGCCATTTGAAACGACACTGAGATTGCTGGGAAATCCATATTCCGGCAGATCCTCCAGCAAGACGTTGTAGGCAGGGAAGTAGCCTTTGTATGTGAAAACCCCGCCACTTTGGTACCTGTTATTCAGCGGCACAAAAAAATTAATTCCTGATTGCATCGAAAAACCAAGTGATGCGGTTAAAGGTTTTCTGAAATTAAGACAGACAGGGATACTCAAGATATCAATTTTTTGTGTCTCCCCTATATCAGAACCAGTAACTCTCAGCTCATAAGGATCATTTTCCGAATCAAAAGTATTATATTGGTTTTGATATGTCTCGAGGTTACAGTACGAAGTGACAGACGAATAATAATTCAGTCCGGTTATCAATCCAAGATCTTTTGAAAAGAAATATCCTACCTCAATAGATCCGGCGAAGCTGTTTTTTCTGTTCTGAAGCTTATTGGAAACCGATTGGGTTCCCTTATTTAAGATCTGAGTGTAAGCCAGTCCACCCCCGGCACCGAAAAAGATACCCGGCTGTTTCCATCTCTCCGGACGATTATTCTGTGAAACGACCTCGTATTCAAAATAAAACAGGAGGATGATCAAAATGTAGATACGGCCGGAAATGAATACTTTATGTTTCATCTTAAAAGTTATTACTGCAACAGGAAATTCACTTTGCAATCACGATCTTTGTATAATAGATTTCTTTATTATTAACAAGCACCTGAACAAAATATATTCCTTCCTTAAAATCTGAAACCGGGATCTCATTAAGCAGTTCATTGTTAAAGTCTTCCAGTTCTAATTCCATTACTCTGACACCTGTGGAATTTAAAATTCTTATAACAGCCGCTCCACCTTTATAATCATCCATTCTCAGTGCAAAACTGACTGAAGCAGGATTAGGATAAGCTGTTAGTGATTTAGCACCTGATACAGTTATAGGATTTGACGAATTCTTGCATCCATTGATATCAAACGCAATTACACTGTATATTCCCGGCTTATTATGGATCTGATAGTACTGATGAGTAGCATCCGGAATTGGATTTATTCCATCATACCACTGGTAACTGAGTAAGGAATCCCCAAGATTATAACAAATTAGGACATCATTATACTTGATTGTGATCTTTGGGATAACCCCTGGATCAGGTGTTTCAATAAAAATATCCTCTGATTTGCCGGATGTGCAACCCGAAGCATCTGTAACAGTATATGCATATGTTCCCGGAAGAAGATCTGTTATAGCAGCACTTGTCCCAATGCCTGTAATGACATTCGAACCGGGCATTTGTGTCAGGGTCCAGGTTCCTGTCGATGGTAAACCACTTAAGACAGCACTTCCGGCTGATATTGTGCATGTCGGCTGGGAAATGGCACCGGTCATTATATCTGATGGCGTTGGTCTCACTGTAAGAGTGACCTCATTTGATGTAATACTGCCGGCAGAGCAATTGGTCATGAAACAGCGGTATTGATAGTCACCTGCAGAACTGATGCCAGCCACTTCCAGAGTCGGTGTTGTCGCGTGGAGGTACATTGCTCCTGACGGAATATCATTTACAGCATTTGTCCATTTACCGCTATTATTAATTTGCCATTGGTATGCAAAAGGTGGAGAGCCGTTTGCACGTACTGTTAATGTTGTATTTCCGGAAATTGAGCATATGCTATTGTTTGACGGCTGACTTCCGATGGTTACCTGATCACATATGGAAGTAATGATAAATTCCGAATTACTTTGATCAGTTGGACTGCCGTCAGTATCAGTAACCATAACCAGACAAGCAGCCGACGGAAAGTTCGGAACGGTCCATGTGTAAGATCCATCATCAGGAGTGCAGTCAATTATTTCAGTCCAGCTTGAACCATTATCAATGGAGAACAATATCCGCACATTTCCGCTTGTCCCGGTCGAGGTCCAGGTAATATTCTGGTTGATGCCCACCCTCCAGGTCTCTCCGCTGTCGGGTGATATTACCCTTATCAATGGTATGGCTTCAACTGCGAATACTGAATTGCTTTGATCTGCCGGACTTCCGTCCAAATCCCTTACACTGACCAGACATGTTGCTGATGGCGAATTCGGAACGGTCCATATAAACGACCCGTCATCAGGAGTGCTGTGAATTACTTCGGTCCAGTCTGAACCATTGTTAACAGAGTATAATATTTGAACATTTCCGCTGGTTACGGAGGAAGTCCATGTAATATTTTGACTGCTTCCAGCCTGCCACGATTCTCCGCCATTTGGTGAAACAACAGCAATTTCAGGTATCGGCGAAATAGTGAACACTGAATTACTTTGGTCTGCAGGGTTTCCGTCGGCATCAATTACCCTGACCAGGCACTCTACAGAGTATAAATCAGGAATAACCCATGAATAAGATCCGTCATCGGGTGTGCTGTCAGCAATCTCTGTCCAGTTTGAGCCATTGTCAGTTGAATATATTATTTGCAAACTTCCGCTTGTTCCCAGAGAAGTCCATCTGATATTCTGAGTACTGCCTGTGTGCAAAATCTCTTCTCCGTTTGGAGAACCTACGGTAATTACAGGCACTTTTGAAATAGTGAATACTGAATTGCTCTGATCAGCCGGATTTCCATCAGCATCAGCTACCCTGACAAGGCAGGTTACCGAGTTCAGATCAGGAATAACCCATGAATAAGATCCATCATCAGGCTTATCGGCAATTGAGGTTATCCAGTTGGAACCAGCATCAACAGAGTATAGTATTTGCACATTCCCGCTGTTACCGAAGGAAGTCCAGGTTATACTTTTATTGCTCCCAGCCTGCAGGGATTCACCTCCGTCGGGTGAGGTGACTGTAATTGAAGGAACTGGTAAAACTTCAATATTTTTATCAAGGCTGCATGAAACTGAAAAGTCTTTCTCTGCATCAGCCACAGGATATCCCCACAGCCCGGAAACAGTCACCTGAGGTGTTGCAGTTCCTATAGAAGTCCCTTGCAGCGTGAATGTATAATCATGAAACTCTCCGGCGGGAATAGTGTCGAAAGGTATCGTTGAGCTGCCGATAACAACAAGTTTACTGTTTAAAGAGTTGATATCTAAATTAACACTCCCGCTTTCAATACCAACCACACTGCTTGGATTATAAACCCTTACAGTTATTGTGGTTTGTTGTCCGGTAATAACGGCATAGTTATTTACAGATAGAGAGCTGACAGGATCCGGTATTCTGTGACCCCGGACATATTCAACTGAAAGATGTATGGTGCCTGCGTAATAAACATCCTGAAAAATTGGTGCTGCATCCCAGAAAGTGTAAGCACAATTCATTGGAATACCAGCAGTTACTGAACCAATTTCCGGGCCGCCCTCTTCAACTCTTGTTAAGAAGTTGTTCAGTTTTAAGCTGCCCGAATTCCAGAAAACTCCGCAGTATCTTTTTTCCATAGGATTACCATATACTCTGTCCAGAATATTTATCGTCTGGCCGGCTGAAGATGCAGCTCCAAGCCATATCGGAGTATCAGGGTCATCTGGTGGATCAATTGCAATTCCGGCATCATAGCTGACG